>NZ_JBEXLC010000002.1:0-212607 GCF_040609795.1 Nocardia sp. NPDC004604 | reverse complement strand
ACATATCAGATTCGCAGAGCCGCCGATGCCGAACAAGGGACCAACGGCCCTTACCGGAAGGTACGTCGCAGGTCAGCGGGGACTCCGCGAGGGCGATCGCGTCGAGGTTTTCCTCGATCCGGTCAGCGATCTTATTGAGGATGATGGCGCGCTCGGCAACCGAGGTCCTACCCCACGCGGGTGCGGCGGCGTGCGCGGCATCGAGGGCGAGTTCGATGTCCTCGGCGGTGCCGCGGGCGACCTCGCAGAACGTTTGACCCGTTATCGGAGTGGGGTTTTCGAAGTACTGCCCCTTGACGGGCGCGACCCATTCGCCGCCGATCCAGTTGTCGTAGCGGGCCTGGAACGACATGGCGGCGTCGGGTGTTCCCGGGCGGGCGAATACGGTCATCGAATCCTCCTCGATCTGCTGATTCAAGTGTGATCCGGAACACTATGAGTGTCCATGTTGCACCACGGTTGCAACAAACTGGTCAGATGCCCAATTTGCGATCGAGCAGTCGCAGCTGTGCCTCTACCTGGGCATACATCGAGGATCGGCGGTCGAGCGAGCAGAGATAGGCGGTCCACGCGGCAATGTCGTCGCGGCCGTCGACCGAACCGGTCCAGCGGGCGAGCAGGCGGCGATCGCCCGCCGTCAACAGGGCCGCGCGCAGCCGGCCGCGCAACTCGACACGCAGTTCATCGATGCCGGGTGCGAGTGAGCGGGGCAGGATCGGACCCGGATAGGCGCGCAATGCGGCCGAGGTGTCGCCGCGGGCGAGTGCGCGTCGAACCTCGGCGACATCGGTATCGAGATCCAGCAGCAGCCGATAGGGACGGGAGCCGAGACCGTTGGCGCCCAGCATCTTTCGCACCCGCGACATTTCCGCCCGCACCGTCACCGGATCCAGCTCCGATTCGTCGAGCAGCATGGCGAGGTGGTCGGCACTGAGGCCCTCGGGATACTCGGCCAGCAGCAATAGGATTTCGGCATGCCGCTGCGACAGGCGGATCGGCTCGCCACCGCGGGTCAGGGTCGGCCGGTTCGAGCCGAGCACCCGCAGCTGTGCTGCCGGGAGAGCGAGCGGTCGCGGCGAATCGAGCATGAGCAGCCGCAATTCGGATTCCGCGGCCAGCACCGTTGCCCGGATCAGCGACAACATCTCCGGCGCCGCGACTCGCGGGCCGCCGGTGATATCGATGGCGCCGATGATCTGGCCGCCGCGCGGATCGTGCACGGGCGCGGCCGAACAACTCCATTCGTGCACCACCCGGCTGAAATGTTCGGCCCCGAAAATCTGCACATGATGGTCGAGGGCGAGTGCGGTGCCCGGCGCATTGGTGCCGACCCGTTCCTCACTCCAGTCGGCGCCCTCCACGAAATTCATTGCCAGCGCCCGATCTTTGACCTTCGAATCGCCCTCGACCCAGAGCAATCGGCCCCCGGCATCGCTGATCGCGACCAGCAGTCCGGCCTCGGCGGCATCTTCGACCAGCAACTTCCGCACTATCGGCCGGATCAGCGCGGTGGGATGGATGGCCCGATAGCGCTGCAATTCCAGATCGTCGATGCCCACCACATCGCCGATGCCGTCCGGGTCCACGCCGCAATTGCGGCTGCGCCGCCAGGAATCCAGGACCACCGGACGCACCGAATCACCGTCGGGGCGCACGGTCGGCAGCCGGTCGACGCCGTCGAGGAAGGAGCGGTGCGCCGACGACATCCGCAGTGCCAACTGCGTGAGGTCGTCATCCGGTCGAACGGCCACCCAGGGGTTGCCGTGCGCTGCTGTGCTCAATCGGTTTCCTTCGTGTCTGCCCATAACCACTGTAATGCCGGTCACATATGGCATGGCCAGGGATGGTGACTGCGACGGGCGACGCAGTGGAGGTTCCACGTACGCTGACTGTTGCTCTGGGCGGGCCGCATCGATGCACGCCGCTCACCGTCTCTGCTCATCGACTGGAGTTACGTCACTTGACCACGCCAGATTCGGCAACGCACACCCGTTCCTACCCGGTCGCACACGGTTCACCGATCGATACCGACGATCCCCGAATCGCGCTGTACTCAGAGGAATTCGCCGCGGATCCGCATGCCGCGTACCGCGATATGCGCAGTAGATATGGATCTCTGGTGCCGGTGGAATTGTCGCCGGGCGTGCCGGCCACCCTGGTGATCGGTTACTACACGGCGCTACGCATCCTCAATGATCCCGATCATTTTCCGGCCGATTCCCGGACCTGGCAGAAGAGCGTGCCCGAAGACTGCCCGATTCGACCGATGCTCGAATGGCGTCCGGCCGCGATTCGCAGCGACGGTCTCGAGCACACCCGCTACCGTGAGGCCACCGTTGCCGCACTCGTCGAAATCGACCTGTTCGCTTTGCATTCCACGGTGGAGCAGATCGCCATCCCGCTGATCAACTCCTTCTGCGAGGTCGGCACGGCGGATCTGATCAGCCAGTACGCCTTCCCGCTATCCTTCGCGGTGATCAATGCGATGCTCGGCTGCCCACCGGAAATCGGCCAGCGTGCCGCCGCCGGTATGGCCGCGCTGATCGAGGGCGTCGATGCCGCAGCGGGCAATAAGATGGTCGGCGATGCCATGTTCGACCTGGTCTGTCTCAAACGTGCAGAGCCGGGCGACGATATCGTCTCGCGGCTGCTGGCCCATCCAGCGCAGCTCGATGACGCTGAGATGATCCACCAGGTGCTCAGCTTCTATGGCGCGGGCATCGAACCGACCCAGAATCTGATCATCAATACGCTGCGGTTGATGCTGACCGATACCCGATTCGCGGGCGGCATTCTCGGCGGGAGCCTGCCCACCCGCGATGCGTTGGACGAGGTGCTGTTCACCGACCCGCCCCTGTCGAACTACTGTGTCACCTTCCCGAGGCAGCCGATCCTGATCGATGGCGCCTGGCTGCCCGCACAGCAGCCGGTTGTCATCAGCATGACCGGCTGCAATAACGATCCCGCGATCAATACCGGGGTGTACACCGACAATCGCTCACATCTGGCATGGAGTGCCGGTCCGCATGCCTGTCCGGCCCGGTCGCTCGCATCACTGATCGTCCAGGACGCCATCGATCAACTACTCGACGCCCTCCCGGAAATGCGCCTCGCCGTCCCCGTCGAGGATCTGAGCTGGCGCCCAGGCCCATTCCAGCGCGCGTTGGTCGCCCTCCCCGTCAACTTCTCCAAATCCCCTCCGCTGCAAATCCTCTGAATCGGCAATCCGGCGCAGCGGCTTCGGCCGCTGCACCGGGCTAGTGCGCGGGCGACCACCGCTGACAGACTGCAAGCCTCGCTCGACCGGCTCGCCGAGCTCGCCGAGAACTAAGCCCTGGGGCGGACGATCATTCGCGAGCCGCGCGGGGTCGCAGCGTCAAATCAGCTCGGCCAAGGTGGCTCGGGATCCTTTGGTGTGCAGTGAACTCAGGGCCGCGGTATAGGCATCGACGAAGCGTGGCTCATCGATCAGATCGCCGAATATCGAGCGATCGGTGAGGAATGCGGTGGGATCGTCGCGCTGGCGACGGGCCAGCGGTACCAGGCGCTCGCGCAGCGCGTCGACCACCTCGATCGGTGCGCCGTCTTCGTCGATCCCCTCGGCATAACGCGCCCAGCCCGCGACTACCGTTGCGGCACAGGTGATCTCGCCGCCCGTGGCGAGTTGCCGACGGACCACCGGGAGCAGCCACTTGGGGATCCGGTCCGAGGATTCGGCGCACAGCCTGGCGATGGTATCGCCGATCGCGGGGTTGGCGAAGCGCTCGATCAGGGTGTGCTTGTATCGATCCAGGTCGACCCCGGGCACCGGGTGCAGGGTCGGGGTCGCTTCGCGGTCCATGTAGCGCATCAGGAATCGCCGGAAGACCGGATCCTGCGCTGCCTCATCGACCAGCCGGTAGCCGCTCAGATATCCGAGATAGCCGAGTGCCTGGTGGCTCGCGTTCAGCAGACGCAGTTTCATCAGCTCATAGGGCGCGACGTCGCTGACGAATTGCACGCCGACCTCGTCGAGTGCCGGTCGGCCCAGCGAGAACGAATCCTCGATGACCCATTGGGTGAACGGCTCGGTTACCACCGGCCAGCGATCGGTCACGCCGTAGCGCCGCGCGAGCTCCGCCGATGTCCCCGGTGGGGTGACCGGGGTGATGCGGTCCACCATCGAATTCGGGAATTGCACCGCGCGCTCGACCCAGTCGCCCAGTTCGGGATCGCGCAGCCGTGCGAAGGCGCCGAATGTGCGGCGCGCGACGTGGCCATTGCCCTCGATATTGTCACAGGACAGCACGGTGAACGGTGTGATGCCGCGCGCGCGACGCCGCCTCAGCCCCTCGGTGATCAGCCCGAATACCGTGGCGGGCAAGGCATTCGGGATGAGATCGGCGCGGATCTCCGGATTGTCGGCGATGAATTCGCCGGTGGTGGCGGCGAAGTTGTAGCCGCCCTCGGTAATGGTGAGCGAGACGATCCGGGTCGCCGGGGCGGCCAGTTTCTCGATGACGGCCTCGGGGTCGTCCGGGGCAAAGAGATATTCGATGATCGAGCCGACCACGCGGGTCGTCCGGGCGCCGTCGGGTGCGACGACCGACAGTGTGTACAAGCCGTCCTGTGCCGCGAGCACATCGCGCATGCGCCGATCTTCCTGGCGCACCCCGACCCCGCAGATTCCCCAGTCGCGCGCTCCACCACGCCGCAGCAACTCGTCGAGATAGCTCGCCTGATGCGCCCGATGGAACCCGCCGACGCCGAAATGCACTATGCCGCTGGTGATTCGGGAGCGGTCGTAGTTCGGTACCGGCAGGTCGGCAGGTAGGTCGCCGACGGTCGCGGCACGCAATGTGATGGATGTGGCCTCGCTCATGACACCCCTTCGACTGTTGTGTACGTCACATTCCAATGGTAACCTCTGTGAGCAATAGATCACATGCTGAGCAGATGATCAGAGTCGATGAGGAGCTCGCGTGGCCACCGAACCATCCCGGCCCGGCACGGCGGACGATGTCCGGCTGGCATTGCGGGCCGCGCAGCTCTACCACCTGGAGGGTGCGACGCAGGCCGAAATTGCGGCCAAGCTGGGTGTTTCGCGGCCGACCGCCGGGCGGCTCATCGCCCGTGCGCGAGCGCAGGGACTGGTGCGCATCGAAATCAGCGTCCCCGACGACCTGCGCTCGTCCGTGCACACGGATATCGAAAGCGAGATCGAGGCGGCATTCGGGCTCACCGAGGCGGTGGTGCTCGGAGATATTCCGGATGGCTCGCCATCGGGCCTGCAGCCCCTGGCCCGCGCTGCGGTCGGCGTGCTGACCCGGCGGCTGCAGCCGACGCATACGCTCGGATTCACTTGGGGCCCGGAGACGATCGCCGTCGCGCACGAACTGCGCACCAAATCCGCGCACTGCGCGCGCGTCGTCCAACTCGACGGGTCGATGACCTCATTCGACTACCAGACCGGCGTGGACTACACGCTGGGTCGATGTGCGATGCAACTGCAGGCGACGCCGGTTCGCCTGCACGCCCCGCTGTACGCCGATCCGGCGACGGTTATCGCGCTGGAACAGGATTCGGTGCTCGGGCGTGCGATTGCGTTCGGCCGCACCGCCGATGTGATGATGTTCGGCGTCGGTCCGGTCTCCACCGCCACCACCCTGTTCGAGGGCAGCTATCTGGACACGGCGATCCTCGACGAACTGCGCGGGCTCGGGGCGGTCGGCGAGATCGGCGGCCGGTTCTTCCACGCCGACGGCAGCGATATCGCGGGATCGCTTGCGCAGCGGACGGTTTCGGTCGGGCTCGATGCGATCCGGCGGTGCCCCGCCACGGTGCTGATCTCCGGCGGACCGGTGAAGCATGAAGCCGTTCTCGGTGCGTTGCGCGGGGGACTGGCCAAGATCCTCGTCACCGACATCGAGTGCGCGCGGTGGCTGTTGGAAAGGAAGGAGGGCCTGTCCGATGCCTAGACCGAGCCCGATGAGCAGGCGGACCCGATTCGCAAAACCCGCAGTGGCGCTGGCTGTTACGGCCCTACTCGGGGTGTCCGGTTGTGCGGGGGCCGGTTCGTTCACCGCCGGCGGCCGGGACACCGTCACCATCGCCATGGTCTCCAATTCACAGATGCGCGACGCCATCGCGCTCTCCGGTGAGTTCGAGCGCGAAAATCCGGGCACCAAGCTGAAATTCGTATCCCTGTCGGAGAACGAGGCCCGCGCCAAGATCACCGCATCGGTCGCGACGGGCGGCGGCGAATTCGACGTCGTCATGATCAGCAATTACGAGACGCCGCAATGGGCCGCGAACGGGTGGCTGGTCGATCTGTCGAGCTATGCGCGCCGGACCCCGGGCTATGACGAACAGGATTTCATTCCGTCGTTGCAAAAGTCGCTGTCCTACAACGGCGATATGTACTCGGTGCCGTTCTATGGCGAATCGTCGTTCCTGATGTACCGCAAGGATCTGTTCGAGCAGGCCGGGCTGACCATGCCCGCCGAACCGACCTGGGATCAGATCGCGCAGGCCGCGGCGAAGCTCGACGATCCGGCCAGCGGGCGCTCCGGCATCTGCCTGCGCGGCAAACCGGGCTGGGGTGAATCACTCGCCCCGCTGAATACGGTCATCAATACCTTCGGCGGCCGCTGGTTCGACGAGAACTGGCACGCCCAGCTCACCAGCCCGGAGGTGGTCGCGGCCGTCGAGTTCTATATCGGCCTGGTCCGCGCGCACGGCGAACCCGGTGCGGCCACCAGTGGATTCGGTGAATGCGCGACACAGCTGTCCCAGGGCAATACCGCGATGTGGTACGACGCGACCTCGGCCGTCGGTGTGCTCGAGGATCCGGCATCGAGCAAGGTGGTCGGCAAGATAGGCTATGTGCTCGCGCCGACGGTGCGCAAACCCAATTCCGGCTGGCTCTATACCTGGTCGCTCGGCATTCCGAAATCCAGCGACAAACCCGATGCCGCATGGAAATTCATCTCCTGGATGACCGGCAAGCCCTATATCCAGATGGTCGGTCAGCGGCTCGGCTGGTCACATGTGCCGCCCGGCAGCCGCCGGTCCACCTACGAGATCCCCGAGTACAAGGAGGCTTCGAGGGCCTATGGGCCGCTGACCCTGGCGGCGATGTCGGGTGTCGATCCGGAACATCCCACCGTGCAACCGGTTCCGTACACCGGTATCCAGTTCATCACTATTCCGGAGTTCCAGGATCTGGGAACCCGGGTGAGCCAGCAGATCAGCGCCGCGGTCGCGGGCCGGATCAGCGTGCGGGCCGCACTCGACCAAGCACAGCAGTATGCCGAGACCGTCGGCAGGTCGTATCGAGGGAACCAGTAGTCATGTCCGAAACAATCACTGCCCCTGCGGTATCGTCGTCCGCCGGATCTCCGCCCGTGGCCGAGCTATCGCATCGGATCTCACGCGCCGAGGCCTGGCGACGCCGCGGGCCGCTACTGCCCGCGCTGATCTTCATGATCGTCGTCACCCAGGTGCCGTTCGTCTTCACGCTGTACTACTCGACGCAGTCCTGGAATCTGGTCCGGCCCGGATCCCGGCACTTCACCGGATTGCAGAACTACGCGGATGTGTTCCGCGACAGTCAGTTCCGCCAGGTCGCGTTCAACACCGTGATCCTGATCGTCGGCACCGTCATCATCTCGGTGGTGCTGGGGTTGTTGCTGGCCTTGCTGCTGGATCGGGCCTTCTTCGGCCGCGGCGTGGTGCGCACCCTGCTGATCACCCCGTTCCTCGTGACACCCGTTGCGGCGGCGCTGATCTGGAAGACGACGATGCTCGATCCGGTCTTCGGGCTGGTCAATTTCGTATTGAAACCGTTCGGCGTCGGTCAGACCGACTGGGTGAGCAAATATCCGCTGCCCGCGGTGATGGCGGATCTGGTCTGGCAGTGGACGCCGTTCATGATGCTGCTGATCCTGGCGGGGCTGCAATCGATGCCCCGCGACATCGTGGAGGCCGCCAGGGTGGACGGCGCGAATGCCTTCGCGGTCTTCCGAGAACTCACGCTGCCGCATCTACGCCGGTTCATCGAACTCGGTGCGGTACTCGGTGCGATCTATCTGGTCAACACCTTCGACGCGGTGTACATGATGACCTCGGGCGGACCCGGCATCGCCAGTTCCAATCTGCCCTTCTACATCTACCAGCGCGCATTCCTCGGCTTCGATATCGGCCAGGCCGCCGCGATGGGTGTGGTCACCGTCATCGCCACCACCGTGGTCGCCACCTTCGCGCTGCGACTGCTGTTCAAGACATTCACCGGGAAGGAGGCGGCGGCATGAACGCGCGCAAACGGTCCGGCCTGATCTGGAGCGTCCTCGCCTGGGTAGTCGGTATCGGCATGTTCTTCCCGGTGCTGTGGATGGTGCTGACGGCGTTCAAACAGGAGGGCGACGCCTATACCGACCCGCCGAAGCTGTTGTTCACCCCGACGCTGGACCAGTTCTCCGCCGTACTCGACAGCGGCATCGGCACCAGCCTGTTGAACTCCACCTTCGCGACCGTGGTGTCGACGGCGCTGGTACTGGCGCTGGGCATTCCGGCCGCCTTCGCACTGTCGCTGCGACCGGTGCGCAAGACCCGCGACGCGCTGTTCTTCTTCATCGGCACCAAGATGCTGCCGGTGGTCGCGGCGATCGTGCCACTGTATGTGATCGTCGGCGATATCGGACTGCTCGACAATATCTGGGCGCTCGTCATCCTTTACACGGCCATGAATCTGCCGATCGCGGTGTGGATGATGCGCTCGTTCTTCCTGGAGGTGCCCGGCGAACTGCTCGAGGCCGCGAGCATGGACGGCGCCAGCCTGGTGACATCGGCGCGCGAGGTGATCTTGCCGCTGGTCTCACCCGGTATTGCGGCCACCGCGCTGATCTGCGTCATCTTCTCCTGGAACGAATTCTTCTTCGCCGTGAATCTCACCGCGGTGCAGGCCCAGACCATGCCGGTGTTCCTGGTCGGATTCATCACCGGTGAGGGCCTGTACTGGGCGCGGTTGTCCGCGGCCGCCGTACTCGCCGCGCTGCCGGTCGTACTCGCCGGTTGGCTCGCGCAGAACAAGCTGGTGCGCGGGCTGTCCTTCGGCGCCATCAAGTAAGGAAAAGTCAATGGCCACAATCCGTTACGACTCGGCATCCTGCGTCTACCCGGGCGCCGACACGCTCGCGGTCGATGCGCTGGATCTGGATATCGCCGACGGCGAATTCATTGTCCTGGTCGGACCTTCGGGCTCGGGCAAGTCGACCGCCCTGCGCATGCTCGCCGGGCTGGAGGAGATCGACGCCGGATCGATCCGGATCGACGGCGCCGATATGGTCGGTGTGCCGTCCAAGGACCGCGATATCGCCATGGTGTTCCAGAACTACGCGCTCTACCCGAACAAGACCGTCGGGGAGAATATGGGTTTCGCGCTGAAGATGATGAAGGTGCCGTTGGCCGAACGCAAGAAGCGCGTCGTCGATGCCGCCGAATTGCTGGGCCTGACACCATATCTCGATCGCAAGCCCGCCAAACTGTCCGGCGGACAGCGTCAGCGGGTCGCGATGGGCCGCGCCATCGTGCGCGAGCCACGCGTGTTCTGCATGGACGAGCCGCTGAGCAACCTCGACGCCAAGTTGCGCGTACAGACCCGCACCCAGATCGCCGCACTGCAGCGCCGCCTCGGCACCACCACCGTCTATGTCACCCACGACCAAGTCGAGGCGATGACCATGGGTGATCGCGTCGCCGTACTGCGCGATGGCAAGCTGCAGCAGTTCAGCACCCCGGCCGAACTCTACGATCGGCCCGCCAACGCCTTCGTCGCCGGATTCATCGGCTCGCCATCGATGAATCTGTGCACGGTGCCCGTCGTGGCAGACGGTGTCCGGGTCGCCGACACCACCGTCGAACTGCCGCGCACCCGACTGGCCCGCCTCGCCGAGGCCGGACTCGACACCGTGACCATCGGCATCCGGCCCGAGCAGCTCGAACTGCGCCGCGACGGAACCGGTTTCGGCGTCACCGTCGAGCTGATCGAGGAGTTGGGCAGCGAATCCTATGTCTACGCCCGCGTCCCCGACTCCCCGCTCACCGGTCTCGACGGTGAACAGCTCACCTTCGTGGCTCGCTCCGCCGACCGGGCGCCCGCCGCGCTGGGTGAATCGGTGACGATGCGCGTGCGTGACACCGCCTCGGTGCACCTGTTCCACCCCGTGCACGGAACCCGGATCCCGGGCTGAGAGGTTGCGGGAGTGCTCACCTGCCGGTCGGCTACCACCAGGAGTGTGCCGGATGGGCTCACTCCCAGAACTGATTAGGTTGCTCGCCGACGAATAGCCCCGATCGCCGCGGCCGAATGTTTCGGCGCAATGACATTCGGCGCTCCGGATCGCGTGCACCACAGGGAGTTGCATCACCATCTCGGGCGAGCTCGCGCACAATCGTGGCGACGGGAATATCCTCGAAGTAACTGGTTGATTGTTGTATCGAGGTCGTCGTGGCGCACATCGATCCGCTTTCCACGCAACGCGACCTGACCTCAGGGTTCGCGGCGGAATTGGACGCTGCCGGGTTCACCGACGCCGTCGAGATCGGACGCGGCGGTTTCGGGGTGGTGTATCGCTGCGCCCAGCCCGCACTCGATCGCACGGTGGCCATCAAGGTGCTCACCGCCGATCTGGAGTCGGAGAATCTCGAACGATTCGTCCGCGAACAACTCGCCATGGGCAAACTTTCCGGACATCCGAATATCGTCAGCGTCTTCGAAGTCGGCTCCACCGCGACCGGACGGCCTTACATCGTGATGCCCTATCACTCGCACGGTTCACTGGACGCCCGCATCCAGCAACACGGTCCGGTCGGCTGGCAGGAGGCGCTGCATATCGGGGTGAAGATCGCCGGTGCCCTGGAAACCGCGCACCGGCGCGGCATGCTGCACCGCGATGTGAAACCCGGCAATATCCTGCTGACCGAATACCGTGAGCCGCAGTTGGCCGATTTCGGCATTGCCCGGCTGGTCGGTGGCTTCGAGACAACAGCAGGCACCATCACCGGCTCACCCGCCTTCACCGCACCCGAGGTGCTGCAGGGACACGTCCCGGATGTGACCGCCGACATCTACAGCCTGGCCTCGACCCTGTTCTGCGCGAGCACCGGCCACGCGGTCTTCGAACGACGCAGCGGCGAACAATTGGTCGCACAGTTCCTCCGCATCACCAGGCATCCGATTCCGGACCTCGGCGACGCGGGTCTGCCCGCCGATGTGACCGCCGCGATCGAAGGCGCGATGTCCCGCGAGCGCGACGAACGGCCGTCCAGCGCAGCCGATTTCGGTGAACAGCTGCGCGAGATCCAGGAACGGCACGGTCTGCCGCCCGACGAGATGCGGATCCCGCTGCCCGCCGCCGAACCCGTCGGACAACGCCCGACACCCACACCGCCCGCGACCGGTCGCCGCCGCACTTCTGGAATGCGCTCGACCATCACTCCGCCCGTGCCGGCCACGCGATTGCGGCCGCCGGTGGCCAACCGCCCGCTGGTCGACCGGCAGCGGCTCATCGCACTGCTGCAACAGGGACGCAACCGCAGACTCGCGATCATCCACGGCCCCACCGGATTCGGCAAGACCACCCTCGCCGCGCAATGGTGCCAGGCGCTGAGCGCGGACGACGTGGCGGTGGCCTGGCTGACCGTCGACAATGACGACAACAACGTGGTCTGGTTCCTCTCCCACCTGATCGAAGCCATTCGCGCCGAACGGCCGTCGCTGGCGCGCGAACTCGGCGAACTGCTCGAAGAGCACGGCGACGAATGCGAACGCTATGTGCTGACCTCGCTGATCAACGATATCGACCGGCGCGGTGAACAACTCGTCGTTGTCATCGACGACTGGCACCGCGCCACCGATCCCGCGACCACCCGCGCGCTGCGGTATCTGATCGAAGGCTGTAGTCCGACACTGCATGTGGTGATCGCCAGCCGCAGTCGGACCGGGCTGCCGATGAGTTCGATGCGAGCCCGCGACGAGCTGGTCGAAATCGGCCCTGACGCACTGCGTTTCGATGTCGAGGAGGCGTACCTATTCCTGGTGGAGCTGGGCGGGCTGGAGCTGGATCGCGGTGATGTCGAGGATCTCACCGAATCCACCGAGGGCTGGGTCGCGGCACTGCAACTGGCGGCACTGTCGCTGCGCGGCAGCGATGATCCCGGCGAGCTGATCAGCCATCTGACCGGACGCCACCACGCCATCAGCGAATTCCTGGTCGAGAACGTCCTGGACACCCTGGAACCCGGCATGCTCGACTTCATGGTGGCGACCTCGATCACGCCGCGGATCTGCGGTGAACTCGCCTCGGCGCTCACCGGCGTAGTGGATGGGCAGGCCATGCTGGAGCAGATCGAACTCCAGGATCTGTTCCTGCGCAAACTCGATGACGGCAACTGGTTCCGATACCACCACCTCTTCCAGGATTTCCTGCAGCAGCGGCTGGAACGTGATCGGCCCGAACGGATCACCGAACTGCACCGGGCGGCGTCGCGGTGGTTGGCCGAGCATCGGCATGTCAGCGAGGCGGTCGATCACGCCCTGCTCGCCGAGGATGAGCAGCGGGCCATCGAGATCGTCGAACGCGACGGTATGTCACTGCTCGAGTACGGGCAGTTCGCCACCCTCATCGGTCTGGTCAACAAACTGCCCGCCAGCATTATCGAAACCCATCCTCGGCTGCAATTGAATCTGGCGTGGGCGAATATCCTGCTGCACCGTGCCGGACCGGCCGCGCGGGCACTCCGGCTGGCCGAATCGAATGTGGACAGCGGTGAATTCGATGGGGAAACAACGGCGCGACTGCGTGCCGAGGCCGGTGTGGTGCATGCGGTGGTGCAGGTGCGCGCGGATGTGCTCGCCGGTGTCGGCGATATGCTGGCTGCCTGCTTCTTCCGGGCCGAAGAACTGTCACCGTATGTGGTCGCGATCGGGGCGAATGTCGCGACCTTCGCCGCCGGCTATCGCTACGACTTCGACGAGGCGTTGCGCATTCAGGAGTGGTCCGCGCCGTATATGCGGCAGAACAAGGGTTTCTACAACAACGTCAACGGTTTGTGCTTTCTCGGACTCGCCGCGAGCCTGCAGCTCGATATCACCGGGGCCGAGCAGTACTTCCGCAGGGCGATGAAGGTGGCCAAACAATCCGGCGGAAGTCACTCCTACGGCGCGCGCCTGGCCGGATCCCTGTTGGGCGAATTGCTGTACGAACGTGGGGAAGTCGCGGAGGCGGAACGGTTGCTCGATGAGGGGTACAAACTGGGCCCCGAGGCGGGCGTTGTCGATTTCAAGTTGGCGCGCTACGTCGTCGGGGCCCGCATCAAAGCGTTGCGCGGAGATCGCGCGGCCGCCATTCGCAGGTTGAACGAGGGTGCCCGCGTTGCCCGTTCGATGTCATTGCCGCGATTGGGCGCGGAGGTGGAGAACGAGCGGCTGCGGCTCGGTCTACCGCCGCATCCGGAATTCGGCCCGCTGCCCGTCGTCGACTATGGGAATCGCCGCAAGCCGGTAGACCCGATCGACGAATTCACCATACTGTACGAGGAATTCACCGCGATCCGGCTGCTGCTCACCGCGGGATCGCCGGAAAAGACCGAACTCGCCTGCACCTGGGCGCGGGAGTGGGTCGACCTGCTCGAATCGGTCGAGCGTCCGAGGGAACTGCTGAAGGCGCGCCGATTGCTGATCGCCTGCCTGGCCGCCGCGGGCCGCACCGATGCGGCCAAGACCCTGCTGGTAACGGTGGCCGCCCAGTGTGCCGAACTCGGGTCGGTCCGCTATCTGCTCGACGGGGGACCATATGTCGTGGCCACGATCGCCGCGGTGCGCGAAGATCAGCTCGCGGACCGCTGGCATCCCGAATGGCCGGACGTACCCGCCGAATTCCTGCTCGCATTGGTCAATGCCCATGCAGCCCAAACGATCTGACGCAAATATCGTCGACCCGATCACTCGCCCGCGGGGACACTGGTCGCGGCGAGCAGATCGGTGACCTGATGGGCGGGCATCGGGCGGTGGAACAGCCAACCCTGTGCGGTATCGCAGCCGAGTGCGGCGAGCCGGTCGGCCTGATACCGCGTTTCGACGCATTCGGCGGTCAGGGTGTAGCCGAGGGCGTGGGTGAGTTCGACGATCGATTCGAGTACGAGCAGATCGGTGGCGCCGGGGGATTCCGGGGTGCGGATGCAGCGGATGAACGGGCCGGCGAGTTTGACGACATCGAGTGGGAGTTGGCCGAGGTAGGCGAGATTGGAATAGCCGGTGCCGAAATCGTCTATGGCGATACGGATTCCGGCTTCGGCGAGGGTGCGCAGTGCCTGCAGCGGCCGACCGGTAGTGTGCATGAACGCCCGCTCGGTCAGTTCGAGTTGTAGCCGATCCGGCGCTATTCCGGTCTCGGCGATGACCCGCTGCACCCGGTCCAACCAGGTCGGATCGGCCACTTCGGCGGCGGACACATTGACGCTGACGATCGGCGTGTGCTCGCGAAACCGGCTGTGCCAGTCGCTGCTGTCGCGGCACGCGCGCTCGAGTACCTGCGCACCCAATGCGCCGATATGGCCGTTGTCCTCGGCGAGGTCGACGAATTGCGCCGGGGCGAGCACGCCCAGTTCGGGATGCCGCCAGCGCACCAGGGCCTCGACGGCCACCATCCGCTGGTCGGCCAGGGCGACGATGGGCTGGTAGTCGAGGAAGAGTTCATCGCGCACCAGGGCGGCGGGCATGGCGGCCGAGAGTTCGGCGCGGGTGTGCTCGCGGCGGCCGCGGTCGGCGTCGAAGACCGCGTACCGGCCGCGGCCCGCGGCCTTGGCCCAGTACATCGTGGTGTCGGCGGCCTGCAGGAGTTCATCGGCGCTGCGGTGGTCGGCACGTCCGGCCAGTACCCCGACGCTCGCGCTGACGTTCAGGTGGTGGCCCTGGATATCGAATGGGTCGGCGAAGGCGTCGAGCATGGTCTGCGCGACCTCGGCCGTCCGGTCGCATGTGTTGACCTGGGGGACCAGGATGACGAATTCATCGCCGCCCATGCGGGCGACGAGCTGGCCGGGACGGGCTCGGACGCGCAGGCGGGCCGCGGCCTGAATGAGCAGTTCGTCGCCGACCGCGTGCCCGAAGGTGTCGTTGACGAGTTTGAAGTGGTCGAGGTCGATATAGCAGAGGCCGAATGTGGCGCTGGGATCGGCGAAGGCGGCGGTGAGCGCGTCGATGAACTTCGTTCGGTTCGGCAGCCCGGTCAGCTGGTCGTGGTGGGCGCGGTAGTGCAGGCGTTCGCGCAGTGCGTGCCATTCGGAGATGTCCTCCACCAGCACGAGCGTGTACTGGGGCCGACCGTATTCGTCGCGGATGAGCGAGACATTGAGATTGGTCCATACAGTGCTGCCGTCGCGATGCCGGTAAGCCTTCTCGACCTGCACGTTATCGTGTTCGCCGCGCAGCAGAGCCAGATAGAGGTCCCACATATTTGGATCGTCTTCTGGATGCGTCAGATCGGTGACCTCGAGTTCGTACATCTGCTCGGGTTGGTAACCGAGCATGCTGGCGAACGCGGTATTGACTTCGAGGATCCGGCCGCTCATATCCGAGAGCCCGGTGCCGATTCCCGCCTGGGTGAATACCGCCCGCAGCCGCGCGTCACTGGCACGCAGCTGTTCGGTGACGGCGCGCCGAGCGGCGATCTCGGCGGCGCGCACGCTATCCTGTTCGGCCAGCAGCCAGGCCCGGAATGCTCGGACATACCCGTTCGCGAAGGCCCCGAGCAACTGTGCCAATCGTTCGGCAGCGACGGTGCCCGCCGCGGTGAAATGGGCGCTCAGCACGGCGAGGCTGCGGCCGAGCACCTCGTCGCCGACGAAGTGCGACCGGGCCAGCTCGGCCCCGAGTTCGGCGACCCGATCGGTCGGTTCGCCGGGGTCGGCGGCCTTCTCGAACCCCCGGGCCAGCCGGGTCAACAACATACGCGCCTCGGCCGCACTCATCGGCACCACATGATCGCGGGCCCCAGCACTGAGCGCGGCCGTCCAGCGGGCGGTCAGATCGGCGCTCGGGCCGTCTCCTGAACCGTGCCCGGCTTCCCAACCCATGGAGCCCGATCTTACCGGCCGGGGAGCACGCGTGAAGCCCGGCGGTGCGCCTATGGCCGGTATACGATGGCGGCGAATCGCTGGTGCGGGGCGACCGAAATGTGGGCGGTACGAGAGGTTTTCATGACCAGACCGAGTTGGGCTCCCGAGGGTATCGATCTGGATCGGCCGAGCGCGTCGCGGGTCTACGACTACTTCGTCGGCGGTATGCACAATTTCGAGATCGATCGCCAGTTGGCACTCCAGATCGAGGCGTTCACGCCGAATGTCGCCGAGACCATGCGGGCGAATCGGGATCTGCTGCGCCGGTGCGTGCGCTTCCTCGTTGACGCCGGGATCAACCAGTTCCTCGATATCGGATCCGGGATTCCGACGGTCGGCAATGTGCACGAGGTCGCGCAGGGGCGTGACCCGTCGGCGCGGGTGGTCTATGTCGATATCGACCCGGTCGCCGTCGCGCACAGTCGCGCCATTCTCGACGGCGATCCGCGCACCGCGGTCATCCAGGCCGATGTCCGCCAGCCCGATGTCATCCTGGCCGATCCGCAGGTGCGCAAGCTGATCGACTTCGACGAGCCGGTCGCGGTGCTGCTGCTCGGTGTGCTGCACTTCGTCGGCAACGATGCCGATCCGCGCGGTTGTGTGGCCGCGCTGCGGGATGCGGTCGCATCCGGCAGCTACCTGGCGATCACCCACGCCACCTTCGACGGACAACCCACCGAGGTCCTGGAGGCGCAGAAACTCTCCGGCCGCACCTCGACCGAAATCGTGCTGCGCGCCAAGGACGAGATCGCGGCGTACTTCGACGGCTGGTCGTTGATGGAACCCGGTCTGGTGCATCTGCCGCTGTGGCGGCCGGACAATCCAGACGATATCTATTCCGCGCCCGAACAATCCGGCGCCTACGCTGGTGTCGCCCGCAAGAACTCAGTCGAGGCAGCGCCGTAGCGCAGCAACCACGAAAGGCCATGCGGCGGAGGCGGGATCGATGAGTTCGAAGTGTCCGGTATCCGGCAGCTCGACGAGTTCCGCACCGGATTTCGCGCAGTATTCTCGGGCCATCTCGATCGGCAGGCGCTGGTCCTTATCACCGTGTACGACGACGACCGGGATGTCAGCGCTGCCGAGCAGCGCGGGATCGGTCGCGGCGTAACGCTCGGGCAATTCGTCGGGGCCGCCACCGAGCAATTCGGCCACCGCGCCTTCGCCATTGGAGCGGTGATAGGCGTCGACCAGGTTCGCCGCCGGGGCCAAGGCGACGACACCGGCGACTCGCGGTGCGGTCTCGGTGCGCCAGCTCGCGCCGGTCGGCAGGTAATGGCGCAATGCCGCCCAGAGGGCCAGGTGGCCGCCTGCCGAATGTCCGACGTACGCAATGCGGTCCTGGTCGATTCGGCCCGGACGGGCGTCTTCGATCAACGTGGGCAGTACATCGAGCGCCTGCGCCGCATCGTCGAATGTGCCCGGCCATCCGCCGCCGTTGCCGACCCGCCGGTACTCGATACTCGCGACCACGTATCCGAGCGCGGCGAACGCCTGTGCCTCCGGGCGGGCATGCGTGCGGTCGATCGCCGCGCGCCAGAATCCGCCGTGCAGGACGAATACCAGGGGTGCCGGATCGTTCATTGCGGGCAGGTACAGGTCGGCCACCTGGTCGCGGTGGGAGCCGTAGGCGATGGTGGTGTCGATGGTCATCAGTCCATCAAACGCCTCGGCGGCCGGTGCTACAGGCTGAAGGCGATGGCGCGCAGGACGAGCACGACAATGAAGACCACGGTGAAGGCCAGGTCGATCGACAGCCCGCCCATCCGGATCGGCCGCAGATACCGGCGGACCGGCCCGATCACCGGTTCGGTCCAGGTATGGGTCAGGTCGCGGGCACGGTTCACCCAGCTGGGGTGGTTCCCATCGGCCAGCACCCCGATCCAATCGAATACCAGCCGGGCAAGTAGCAGCAGGATGAATAGCGTCAGCGCGAACCCGAGCAAAGTTCCGATAAGGTGCATGTCGAACTCCTTCGTGGGTGGCCAACTACCAGTATCAACGTGCGAGACCGACTGGGAAGTGTCCCATTCGTCGGGTTCTCAGCCGACTATCAGGTCGGTTAGCCTGTCTCGATGCGCCGACCGCTCCGATATCTGCCGATAGCCGTCCTGTTGACCATGAGCTGGCTGCTCGCCACCGGGCCCATCGCGACGGCGCAGGAGGTGTCCCGGTTGTTCACCGTGCAGCAGTCGGGTGTGTTGCGGGTGTGCACAACCGGCGACTACCCGCCCTACACCCTGCGCGAAGAGGACGGCACCTACCGCGGCGTCGACATCGCACTCGCGACCGACCTCGCCGCCACCCTTCATGTTGTCCCACAATGGATTTCGACGACCTGGTCCACCCTGACCGACGATTTCCTCGCGCAGTGCGATATCGCCGTCGGCGGCATCTCCGATACCGCGGCCCGCCGCCGCGTCGCCGACTTCTCCATCGCCACATCCATCGACGGCAAGACCCCGGTCACCCGGCGCGCCGATGCCGATTCCTACGCGACCATCGAGCAGATCAACCGTCCCGAGGTTCGGGTGATCGTCAATCGCGGCGGCACCAACGAAGCCTTCGCCCGCGCCAATTTTCCCGCGGCCCAACTCGCCATCTGGCCGGATAACCTCACCATTTACGACCAGATCGAACAGCGCAACGCCGATGTATTCGTCACCGATTCGGTCGAGGGCCGTTATCGCCAACGTACCCACCCCGCCCTCCAAGTCCTGCACCCGGACGCCCCCTTCGACTCGGCCCCGAAGGCGTACCTCCTGCCGAAGGGCGACACCCTCTTCAACGCCGTCGTCAACACCTGGCTCGAGTCCGAAATCCGCAGTGGCAGAAGCAATCAGCTGCTGACCGACTGGATCGGCTGATACCGGGCTAGGCGTGCGCCGGCAGCACCGGCCCGTTGGCACGCACCCGCAGCTTCTCACCCTGCGGTCCGAAGAGATGCAGGATCTCGACCGTTCGGTCATCGGCGGGACCGAACCAGTGCGGCTCGTTGGTGTCGAACTCGGCGACCTCACCCGGGCGCAGCACAATGTCGCTGTCGCCGAGGATCAGCCGTAGCTCGCCCGCGAGCACATAGAGCCATTCGTATCCGGCATGGGTGACGAGCTTCGGTGGTCGCGGTGCAATGACCTGTTTGAAAACCTGCAGGCGGCCGGGATATTGGGTCAGCGGCACGACAATGCTGCCGCTGCGGCGATGTCGGCGCGGCACTAGATGGACGCGCGGATCGCCGGTGGCCGGTGCGGCGATGAGCTGGTCGAGTGCGACGCGGTGTGCCTTGGCGAGTGGCAGCAGTAGCTCGAGGGTTGGGCGTCGCTTGCCGGATTCGAGGCGGGACAGCGCGGTCACCGAAATGCCGGTCACGGCGGACAGGGCCTCGAGAGTCATGCCGCGATCCCGGCGCAGCGTGCGCAGCCGCGGGCCAATGGCGTCGAGTAGCTGAGCCAGGTCATCGTCCATTCGACCATTTTGCGGTTTTCGCAAATTAACTGCCAGTTCGACGATTGCTGCCGCGATCATCGGGTGCCCGATTCCGAATCGTCGACCGGAGATGACCATGCCTGTGAACGCCCCACGCCCGCCCATCAGTGCACGCAGGCGCTGGACCGTGCTGGCCGTATGCTGCCTGAGCCTGTTCCTGGTCGGGCTCGATACGACGATCGTCAATATCGCGCTGCCCTCGATCGGATCCGGATTACGGGTGGGGACACGCGATCTGGAGTGGACGGTGGACGCCTACACCCTCGTGCTGGCGGGTCTGCTGATCTCGTCGGGGGCGATCGCCGATCGTTTCGGACGACGACGAGTGTTCCAATGCGGACTGGTCGTCTTCGGCGTGGCCTCGGTTGCGTGCGCGGTGGCACCGTCGATTGGTCTGCTCATCGCGGCCCGTGTTGTCCAGGGCATCGGTGGTTCGATGCTCAGCCCGGTGGCGCTGGCGATCGTGATCAATGCGATCACCGAACCCAAGGAACGGGCGCGGGCGATCGGGGTGTGGGCGGCGATCTTCGGCCTGAGCATGGCCGTCGGGCCCACGCTGGGTGGTGCGCTCATCGCGGCTCTCGGTTGGCGATCCGTATTCTGGATCAATGTGCCGGTCGTCCTGGTGGCCCTGGTGCTGACCACGGTATTCGTGCCGGAATCTCGTGCGGTGCAAGCGCGTCGGCTCGACGGTCCCGGCCAGGTGCTGCTGATCACCGTTGTCGGCGGGTCGGTGGCGGTGCTGATCGAAGGGCCGCGGCTCGGGTGGGGGTCCGGTGCGGCGTTGGTTGGATACAGCTGCGTGGTGGCGGCGACGGTCGGTTTCGTGTGGTTCGAGTCGCGGCGGGACGAGCCGCTGATGGATCTGCACCTGTTTCAGCGGGTTCAGTTCACTGCGGCTGTCGTCGGCGCGGTGGTGCTGTTCGTCGCATTCAGCGCGACGTTGCTGCTGAATACCCTCTATCTGCAGCATGCGCGAGGCATGAGCGCGGTCGCGGCCGGTGTGGTCACCTTGCCACTGGCAGTGGCCGCCACCGTCTGCGCGCCGTTGTCGGGAGTTCTCGTCGGGCGGGTCGGTCCGCGGCTGCCGCTGCTGTTGGCGGGCGGCTTCATCACCGTCGGTGGTCTCTGCCTGGTACGCCTCGATGACCACACAAGTCTTGCCTTGCTACTGCTGGCCTACTTCCTGATCGGTGTCGGCTTCGGCTTCGCGAACGCGCCGATCACCAACACCGCGGTGAGCGGTCTGCCCGCCGACCGGGCCGGTGTGGCGGGTGGGATCACCTCCTCCGCAAGGCAATTCGGTGCGGCACTCGGTATCGCCATCGCGGGCGGCATTGTCACCGGCGCGGCGGATAGCGCGCTTGCGCACGCGTCTCGACCGGGGTGGATTGTTGTCGCGGTGTGTGGGCTGCTCGTCGTTGGTGTCGGGAGAGTGTCTGCTCAGCGCGCCGCTGTGCGAACGCCGCGGCAGGTCTCGGTCGCCGGGACACCCGATTGACAGCACCAGGTCGAGCTGCCAACGTATCGAAGGACATCGGGGTCCTGATTCGGCTTGGTGCCTCGGTATCGGCGAATCGGAGAGTGCTTCATGGGGTTTTTCCAACCCGACCTGCCCGTGGTCGATATGGCGGAGTGGAGCAAGGGCACTCGCAGCGAGCGGATCCGCCCGATGGCCCGGCACTGGGCCGAGGTGGGGTTCGGGACGCCTGTCGTGCTGCACCTGTTCTACGTCGGCAAGATCTGTCTCTACATCCTCGGTGGCTGGCTGATCGCCCTGTGCACCAAGGGGATCGATGGATTCACCGGTGTCGGTGACTGGTGGTCCGAGCCGATCGTCTTCGAAAAGGTGGTGCTGTACACGCTGCTGTTCGAGGTGGTCGGGCTCGGTTGCGGCTTCGGTCCGCTGAACAATAGGTACTCTCCGCCGCTGGGATCGATACTGTATTGGTTGCGGCCCAGGACCATTCGGCTTCCGCCGTGGCCGTCGGTGGTTCCGTTGACCAAAGGGACCGGCCGCACTCCGGTGGACATCGTGCTGTATGCGGCATTGCTGGTGATGACCGCGGTCGCATTGTTCTCCGACGGCACCGGTCCGGTACCGGAGTTGGATACGGCCGTCGGACTGCTGCCGGTGTGGCAGATCGCGGCGATTCTCGGTCTGTTGGCAGTGATCGGGCTGCGCGATAAGGTGATTTTCCTGGCGGCGCGGGGCGAGGTCTATGCGACGCTGGCGGTCACCTTTCTCTTCGCCGCCGATATGGTCGTCGCGGCGAAGTTGGTCTTCGTGGTGATCTGGATGGGTGCGGCGACCTCGAAGCTGAACAAGCACTTTCCGTTCGTGGTCTCGACAATGATGTCGAACAGTCCGGTATTCCGGCGAAAGTCGCTCAAGCGCAAGTTCTTCGAGAATTTTCCCGATGATCTGCGGCCCGGACGGTTGTCGCGCATCTTCGCCCACGGCGGCACGGCCGTCGAGATGGGCATTCCGTTGGTGCTGTTCTTCTCCCATGGTGGCTGGTTGACCGCGGTCGCCGCAATCGTGATGGTGTGCTTCCACCTGACGATCCTGACGGCGATTCCGATGGGTGTGCCGCTGGAGTGGAATGTCTTCATGATCTTCGGCGTGCTGGTGTTATTCGTCGCGCACGCCGATCTCGGTCTCGGCAGTCTGCAGCACCCGGTGCCGGTGCTGCTGCTGTTCCTCGTAATCGCTGGCATCGTGGTCGCCGGAAACCTTTTCCCACACCAGATTTCGTTCCTGCCCGGTATGCGGTACTACGCGGGCAACTGGGATACCACGATGTGGTGCATCAAACCCTCGGCCGCCGAGAAGATCAACAAGGGCATTGTCGCGATCGCCAGCATGCCGCAGGCCCAATTGGAACGGTTCTACGGCAAGGACCGAGCGGCGATCCCGATATTCATGGGCTACGCCTTCCGCGCCATGAACACCCACGGCCGAGCCCTGTTCACCCTGGTCCACCGCGCTATGCCAGCGGGCCGCGAGGACGAATACACCATCACCGACGGCGAACGCATCTGCAGCACCGCGGTCGGCTGGAACTTCGGTGACGGCCATATGCACAACGAACAACTCATCGCCGCCATGCACGAACGCTGCCACTTCGCCCCCGGCGAAGTCCGCGTTGTCCTCCTCGACGCCCAACCCATCCACAAACAAACCCAGTCCTACCGCCTCGTCGACGCCGCCACCGGCGAATTCGAGCGCGGCACAGTGCATGTCGCCGATATGGTGACCCGCCAACCTTGGGCCGACGACGTCCCCGTCCACGTCCTGGAGGGCTCCGATGAGCCGTGAGCCGCTGGTTCTGTTGCACGGGGTGACGATGTCCGGGCAGGTGTGGGATCCGTTGCTACCGGCGCTGTCCGAGCGGTATCGAGTGGCCGCGCCGACGGCACGGCACAGCCGGGCACCTTCGATGGGTGGCGTCGGTGCGTCGCGCTCGCACATCCGCGACTGGGCGGTGACACGATTGGCGCCCGTCCGTGGCATTGTGGGCGGCGCATATATGTTCGCAGGTGCCGGTCGACGAGAGAGGGCGAGGTGCGATGCACTGGGATCAGATGAGTGCCACGCCCGATGATCTGCTCGAGCGGGCGACGCGGGGGCGGCGCAGTGTCGGGCAGCTCGGGGTGCTCGCATCGATTATCGAGGCGGCGGACGGTCCGTGGCTCGGTGCGCTGGATGCCGATGGGCGGGGTGCGGCGGAGCTGCGGATGCATCTGGCTGGGCGCTATCGGCTCACGGCGGTGGTGACCAGTGCCGGGAAGTTCGACCTCGTGCAGCTGAACTCCACGCAGGGCGGGGAGCGGGTGCTTTCGTCGAAGCCTTCGGTCCGCCGCGGTTGGGATTCCGATGAGCCCATGCCGAAGCAGCCCGAGTGGCTCGATTATGTCGTGGAATGGGTCGGGATCGCGAGTTCGGAGGTCGACCGTCACGCGGTCGTGGAGTGGCGGCTGCAGGGTGCCGACCGGAAGTTGGCGGCGATGCACGATACGGTCGAGAATCTGCGCGCCAGCCTGCGGGAACGCGAACAGCTGCGCGATGAACTGGCCGCCGAGGTCGCGGCATTGCGCACCGAGCTGGAAGCTCTCACCAGGGGTGGATGAGCGTCATTTCTTCCTGGCGCGATAGGCGGCGACGGCATTGCGGTTGCCGCATGCGGTGCTGCAGTAGCGACGGGATCGGTTGCGGGACAGGTCCAACACGATGCCGTCGCAGTCGTCATCGGCGCAGCGGGACAGGCGGCTGAGCTCGTCGGAGCGGATCACATCGATCATGGCCGTCGCGGTCTCGACGGCAATGCGGACCGGCAGCGCGGCCTCCAGGGGCACCGCGTGGATGTGGTAGTCGACATCGCCGTGCCGGACCAGCTGCGGCAGGGCTCGATGCTGCGCCAGGGTCTCGTTGATCAGCCGCACTGTCGTATCGCGATCGCTGGTCAGCATCCGGCGTAGGGGCGCGCGGATGGCGCGTACCGCAGCCAGCTCCGTGGCATCGCGGGAGTGCACGCCGGCGTAGGCGTGTTTGACGAAAAACTCGGTGAGCTGGTCGATTTCGGTCAGCGTATCCGGTGCCTCCGCCGAATTCACCAGCTCGACCGCGGCGACCAGCGACGCTTCGGTGTCATGAGCAAAGACCATATTGACATATTACGCGACCGATCTTAGCGTCATTAGCCATGGCGACGATGACTCATGACAGAGCCGGGCGGCGGCTGAGATCCGGACTGATTCTCGCGGTGCTGTCCGCATCCTCGTTCGGGCTGTCCGGACCGCTGGCCCGGGGCTTGATGAACGCGGGCTGGAGTTCGGCGGCGGTGGTGGCGGTGCGGGTGCTGGTCGCCGCCGCGGTACTGTTGCCGTTCGCGGTGTTGCGGCTGCGCGGTGACTGGGAGCTGTTGCGCCGCAACGCATCCCTGATCATCGCGTATGGCATGCTCGCCGTGGCCGGTACCCAGCTGGCCTATTTCAATGCCGTGGCGCGTATGCAGGTCGGGGTGGCACTGCTCATCGAATACACCGCGCCGGTTGCCGTGGTGGGTTGGCTGTGGCTGCGTCATCGCCAACGTCCCGGTACCACAACGGTTTTCGGCGCACTGCTGGGGATGGCCGGCTTGGTGCTCGTCATCGATCTGCGCTCGGGTCTGAGTGCCAGTGGGGTGGGTGTGGTGTGGGCGCTGGCCGCGATGGTCGGGGCCGCTGCCTATTTCGTGCTCTCCGCCCATGGCGATGGCACGCTACCGGGCACGGTGCTCGCGGCCGGTGGTCTGCTCGTCGGCGGACTCGCCCTGCTGGCAGCGGGCGCGGTCGGCATCGTCCCCCTGCACGCCAGCACCGATCCCGTTGTCTTCCAAGACTTCACCGTCTCATGGTGGCTGCCGGTGCTGGCGCTGGGCACGGTATGCGCAGCCATCGCCTATGTCACCGGAATCGCCGCCACCCGCCTGCTCGGCTCCCGCCTGGCCTCGTTCGTCGCCCTGTTCGAAGTCCTTGCCGCGCTGGCCTTCGCCTGGACCCTGCTCGGCGAGGCTCCTCGTCCCGTCCAGTTGCTGGGCGGTGCGCTCATCCTCATCGGAGTCGTCATCGTCCGCCAGGGGGAGGCCGATCCCGATACCGCGGTAATCGATAGGTGAACGCCCCCGGCGGGCATCCGCCGAGGGCGATACGGAACTACTGAGCGGCGCTCTGGCGCTTCGGCAGCTTCCAACCCGCCCGCGGGAAGTGGCAGGTGTAGCCGTCCGGGTAGCGCTCCAGGTAATCCTGGTGCTCGGGCTCGGCCTCCCAGAACGCACTTGCCGGGGTTACCTCGGTGACCACCGGGCCCGGCCACAGCCCCGATACGTCGACATCGGCAATGGTGTCCAGCGCGATCCGCTTCTGCTCGTCATCGAGGTAGAAGATCGCCGAACGGTAGCTGGTACCGATATCGTTGCCCTGGCGGTCCTTCGTCGTCGGATCGTGGATCTGGAAGAAGAACTCCAGCAGCGCCCGGTAGTCGGTCAGTGCCGGGTCGTAGACGATTTCGATGGCCTCGGCATGCCCCGGGTGATTGCGATAGGTCGGGCGATCGTTGCGCCCGCCGGTGTAGCCGACGCGCGTGGACAGCACTCCCGGCTGCCTACGAATCAGATCCTGCATGCCCCAGAAGCATCCGCCCGCGAGAATCGCCTTCCGCGTGTCGCTCACGCGTCCTCCTTCGTGAAAAGAGTTCGGTACTGCCCATAACCTTCCGCCTCGAGATCGTCGAGGTGGATGAACCGCAGCGCCGCCGAATTGATGCAGTAGCGCAGCCCGCCCGCCGCACGTGGCCCATCGGTGAACACATGCCCGAGATGGCTGTCACCGTGCGCCGAACGCACCTCGGTGCGGATCATCAGATGACTGAGGTCCCGCTTCTCGACCACATTCTCGGTATCGATCGGCTTGGTGAAACTCGGCCACCCGCTGCCACTGTCGAACTTGTCGACCGAGGCGAACAACGGCTCACCGGACACCACATCCACGTAGATACCCGGCTCGTGATTGTCCCAGTATTCGCCGGTGAATGCCCGCTCGGTCCCGTTCGCCTGCGTGACCTGGTACTGCTCAGGCGACAGCGCGGCGATCGCCGCAGGATTCCGGTTGTATTCCCGTGCCACATGACCTCCTCATATCGGCCCCACGTACAACCGGCGTCGAGGCTCGGAAAGTCCTCGCCCGGCCGCGCGTCACACTTTGGTCATAAATCCGGCCGTGAGCGGTTCGAACTGCCATTTTCCGCGGTGGACACAGTCAACACCGATCCCGCCCGGCTTTCTGCCACGGTTCGCGACGATGCGGCGCAGGACGTCGTCGTCATGAAGTCACCTGTGATCCAGCACGGTCTGCGTATGGCCGATGCCCGACGTCGCGGTCAGCGCGAATTGGTTCGCGGCTCAGGGACCACGACGGCAGTCCACCAGGCCAGTTCCCGCGAGGCGGCTCACCCGCTCATCGCGAACGCGGCAAGGTTCGAGCTGTCCTCGTAATACCGCAGCATCACGCTGCGAGCCTGCACTCGATCGGCGCAGCTGAGCTGACGAGCTCATTCAGTTCGTCGGGTTCCAATCGCTTTCGGCATGTATCCGCGCGGACCGATTTGTCCGCACGCGCTTTGGCCAAGCGAAGGAGCTTGTAGCACGCACAAGCGATATCGACTTCGGTCTAGGTCGCCTCGGTGTCCTCGATCGCAACCTGGACGACGACGGTGAGCGCGTGTGCATGGCAGGGGCTGATTCAGTAGGGCCCCCTTCCCGCAAGGAGTTTCGCCGCTGGGGAGAGGTTCTTGTGCGGGATGGCATCAGAACTGCCGGAATTGGTGGCTCGGTGCGAACGATCCAAGGCTGTATCCGGCACTGTTTCGGTGGTGAGACCTCTTCAGGCTGAGAGCGTGTTTGTGAGCGGTGGGGTTACTCGCAGTCTCTGGCGAGACGGCGGGTCATGGTGAAGATCATCGCGAGCAGGACCATGGCTTCGTGGTGGTCGGGTCTGGTCTCGTAGTCGAGGACGCAGCGGCGGTGTTTGGTGATCCAGGCGTAGGTACGTTCGACGACCCAGCGACGCGGCAGGACGGTGAACCCGCTGGCATCGTCGCACCGCTTCACGATCTGAACAGTCAGTGCCAGAACATGTTTCGCCCACACGACCAGACGTCCGGTGTAGCCGCCGTCGGCCCAGACGAAGGTGATCGTGGAGAATTTCGCCCGCATCACAGCCAGCAGACGCACCGCGCTGTCGCGGTCCTGGATCGAGGCCACGGTGACCACGACGGTCAGCAGCAGCCCCAGGCTGTCCACCGCGATGTGACGTTTGCGGCCGTTGGTCTTCTTCCCCGCGTCGTAGCCCCGACTGTACGCGGGCACGGTGTCGCTGCCCTGAATCGACTGGGAGTCGATGATCGCCGCGGTCGGCTGCGGTGCACGTCCAGCGCGGACCCGGACCCGGTCACGCAGGGCATCGTGCACGACCTGCCACGCTCCGATAGCCGACCAGCGCCGGAAGATGGTGTACACGGTCATCGCGGGCGGGAAGTCCCGGGGCAGCTGCCGCCACGCGATACCACCTCGGACCACATAGAAGATCGCATCGACAATCACACGGCGGCAATACTTTTCGTGCCTGCCGCCCTTGCCTGCCCGGTTGCCGGGCGGCGGCAACAGGTCCACCACGATCGCCCACTCGGCGTCGGTCAACGACGAGGACGGGTACACCCTGCACCGATGGGCCGGGCTGTCACCGTGGGTCGGGCACGACGGGCACACGGCGATAGGCGATGATGACAAGCGAACTCCTGGTGCAGCAATCGATCTCAGCAATCACTGCTCTACCAGGAGTTCACCTATCTCCCAGCCGTCACACGCTGGACGCGGCGGATTGCCGCACGATACGTCGACAGCGTGATGTCGTCTCGCGGAGTGTTCCCGGGCAAATGAGGTGACAGCGCCGCTGTTGCCCGGTGAAATGATCGGATGATGAACGCACCCGACGCCCGCGGGATACTCGAACTGCTGCGCGCGCACTCCGTCAGGGCGTGGGTACAAGGCGGTTGGGGGATCGATGCCCTTCTCGGACAGCAGACTCGAACGCACAAGGATCTCGACCTCCTGCTCGTCGACACCGAGTTGGACATCGCCCTCGACATGCTCGCCGAACGCGGCTTTCTCCTTGCTTACGAATGGGAGGAGAACCTCACCCTGGACGACGGCCGCCCCACTGCGTTCGTCCTGCGTGACGACGACGGTCGCGAGATCGATATCCACGTCGCCCGCATCAACGACGACGGCTCGGGGACCCCACTCTGGGACGGGGACCAACAGTTGACCCCGGAAGCGCTGTCGGGGTCAGGAACGATCGACGGCCTCGACGTCCAATGTTATTCACCGCACATGCAGCTAACGGCGCACTCAAGCTACCAACTGCCGACACACCAGATCGCCGATATCCAGGCCATCCGAAACACCTTCGACCTCTGAACACTCGCAACCAGACCTACACCAGCCCGCTCACAAACACGCTCTGAGAGTTATTCGCTGCCAGAAGGTTCGAATCCGCCTCGTCTCGGCTTCGTCATCCGGCAGTCTCGCCTGCCTCCTTGGCCAGCGCGATGCCGAGAGCTCGGATCTGCTGCTGCACCCTGGGGCCTGCCTCTTCGTACGCCTTGGCCGCCGCGAGCCGTTCCTCCTCGCTGTTGTACATCCAGCCGGAGATGACAGCTGTACCGCCATCGCAGTATGCCGACCTACCCAAGACATGTCGAACCCTCTCGCGCACTACCTCATTGGGCGTTCCGCGGACTTCCAGGTCCGGATCCAGTAGCGGCGAAATATTCCTGAGCAACCTCCACAGCACCCCATTTGGTGCGACCAGAAATGCACCGAGATTGAGATTGATCATCTAATACCTCCTCTGTTGAATGGCGCAGCTATCTAGATATCAGTGCCATTCGCAGTCGCGACATGTAGCGTGACGTACGGCTGGTATACATACCGATAGCGAGTACCAAATGGGCCGTGCACGAGAAGAGGATCAGCACCCAGGGTGTATCGCTCAATACTATGTCGGGGTGGACTATCCACGGAAAAGCATTTGGTTCACGCAAATTGAACGTGTGGATCTTAGCACCACCTTGAACCAATGCGGCATACGCCACGACCGCAATCGAATTGGCGACGGCCCAGGCGATCATTGCGGCGGTGATCAGCGAAGATCGCGCCGCGTTGCCGCCGACGAACCGAGACACGACCCACGCCGAGATGATGGCCGGTGTGCCAAAGATAATAACCGACCAGGGGTTGGGGCCAGTAATCTTGCTGAGGACTGTGTCGTGAATTCTGCTGATCGCCCAGGCCATGCCCGCGATGTAAAGAGATAGCAGCGTAACAATTGCGATGTTACCTGGTGGACGTTCTCGAAACTCCAACTTCGCTACTGGGACGATGAACCCATAGCGGACGGTGTCATACCGGAGTGTGAGCGAGCTGATTTGACGAGCGTAGACATGGACAAAATTCGATCCAAGACCATTTGATATCAGCATCGGGGACGCGCCTTTACTGGTAACTCCCAGCCTGACGCTGCCATTGACGTCGTTCGAAATAATGGCGAGGGCAATGCAGCAGCGCTCGATTCCGCGCTTCCATCCGCCGGTGCTGCCGCGGTGTCGGTCACGCTTTTCGAGGGCAACTAATGTTTCCCGATAGGTGCGACGTTTGCCATTGCGCGCGACCTTCATTTTATCTTTGATGTCCGCCGAGTTGACGAGCGCCAACTTGACGTTGTACAAGTACATTCCGGGTGGGGCCGACAGGTCCAAGTGGTAGCTCTGTGCCTCCAGCGCGAGCGGCATTACCAAGATGAGGTTGCGATGTTGCAGGCCGAGCCGTGTCCGCAGCCGCTCGTACACATTGGAAGTGCGGTCGTGGGCGATAATTCTGTGCTCGACCACGAGATGCTGCCATTCCGATCCGCTGTCGTCGGGTGCGATAACCCAAATGACCCAGTCCTCGCAGAGCTCTTCCACCAGGCGAATGAATTGGTCAATTTCCTGAGAGGTCGCTTTCTTGCTTTGCGTCATCTGTTCTTGCAGTGCGTCGAGATAGTGGTGCAGTCGGAACTGGGACCCGCGGTCCGAGTCGCTGCTCCTATACTTCGGATATTCCGAGATCACCGCACTGAGAATACTGAGCCAAACCGTATCATTCGTATCGATGGTATTGCCGACCAGTGCGGTCAACTTCCGGGTGAGCGCATAGGCGACCAGACCCTGCCCGCTGTCGAATGGAAGGGCGGACGTCCGCTTGTCTCCGAACTTGAAAACCAGATCGTTGACCGGTGCCCCCTTGCGTAATCTCACCGCCGGGATGATTCGCTCGTTGCCTTTCAAGGTCGATGGCAACTCGACGCGCTTCAGAATCTTGTGTCTGTAGTAGTCGCCGTTCTCCATCTCGATGGCATGACCGACGCGGCGGTTGAAAGAATGTGGCGATACGAGGTGATCGATTGCGGAGGAAAGCGCTTTGTCGGGTAGTTTGGCGGCAGTCGTAAGGTAGGTGTGGATTTTTCGCTTACCCTGGCACTCTGTTGGCAGCATGATGCCCCACTGGCCGAAGAAGCGAGCTTCGCGGCCATAGAATTTCCGTGCCCACCGTCGAACCGAACGCTCATCGGCAAGAATACGAATGATCGCTCCGACCAATGCTGCGGCAGTCAGCGTCCAAACATATCTGGCATAGGAAGAGTGTGCTTCGAAAAGTGCGGGGAAGAGGAGTAGATAAATGAATATCTGCGGAACAGTAACCGCGAGTATCACCAGGCTCGCCTGTTCGAGCAGATGAGTAATGCGGCGCGGCCAGATGCCGGCCGATACGCCGCCGACGGGATCGGTACCCAATCGAGGCTCACGTGGCCTATCGAATGACTCGAATGGCAGAGCGCTGCCGACGGGTGGCGTTGCTGCAGTTGGAATCGCTGTTGTTCTATTGTTCATGCATAACCCGGCTGGGACACCACGTGATCGCTGTGCCGACAAAGTCGCCCGTAGCGGGCATATCGCGATGCCACCACGGCGATGCCGCAACCGGGCCTCCTCCCATATGCCGTTCACGTTGCGCCGTCCCGATCCGGCGGGCCTTGACTTTGCTGCCGCTCGACAGGACCTTCACTGTACTTGGATCCATGGCGACACGCGCAGCGCACGATGAAGAATCTATATATCGTTAACGTATAAGAATTCCGACTAGTAGGTAATGTCTTACTTCGCAAATTCGGGATATCCGATACTTTCTATAACTAACCTGTGAAAATTACGCGCCTCGGCGATCTCCGTCTCGATCCGATACACGGCCGCGATTCCCTGTTCCAGCGTATGCGGCCCGGTGCGAAGCGATCACCCTCGGCCGTACGCGCGAAGCCGCCTTGATCGAAGAACGCCCAGTTGACCAGTCGTCTGCAGCCGAACAGGTTCCCGGCATAGGGTTCACTCATGACGAGCAACCCGTTCTTCGAGCGCAGTGCGCTGCCGTATGAACTGCCGACGTTCGCCGAGATCGGTGAGCAGCACTATCTGCCCGCGTTCGAACGGGGGATGGCGGAGCAATTGGCCGAGGTGGCCGCCGTCACCTCGGTCGATGCGGCGCCGACATTCGCAAATACGATTGTGGCACTGGAACGTTCGGGGGCAGTGCTGACTCGGGTGTCCAATGTGTTCTTCAATATCGTCGGCTCCGATTCCACGGCAGGGACCGATGCGATCGAGGCCGAGGTGTCGCCGCGCTTGGCGGCGCATTGGGATGCGATCTATCTCGACCCCGCGCTGTTCGGGCGCGTCGATGACCTCTATCAACGCAAGGACGAGCTGGAACTGGATCCCGAACAGGCGCGACTGTTGGAGCGATACCACATTCGGTTCGTGCGGGCGGGGGCCCGCCTGGATGCGGCGGGACAGGCGCGGCTGCGTGAGCTGAATGCGGAACTTGCCACGGCGGCAACGGAATTCGGTCAGAACGTGCTTTCGGCCACCAATGATGCGACGGTGCTGGTCGAGCGCGCCGAGGAGCTGGCGGGGCTGGGACCGGCGGCGGTCGCGGCGGCCGCCGAAAATGCGCGGTCGCTGGGGCAGGGCGGAGTGTGGGCGCTGCGTCTGCAGAACGTTTCCAATCAACCCGTTTTGGCCGAGTTGGCCGATCGGGAGGTGCGGCGGCGGGTGATGGCGGCTTCGCTGGGGCGTGGGCTGGACGACAACGGCCCGCTCGCGGTGCGGATGGCAGCGCTGCGGGCCGAGCGGGCGGCATTGCTCGGGTATTCCGATCACGCGGCGTATGTGGTGGCGGATCAGACCGCGAAAACCGCTGCGGCGGTGGAGGAGATGCTGGGGCGTTTGGTGTCGCCCGCGGTGGCCAATGCCGAGCGGGAGGCGGCCGAACTCGCGGAGACGATGCGGGCCAGCGGCGACGATGGTGAGCTCGAATCTTGGGATTGGCAGTTCTGGTCGGAAAAGGTTCGGGCCGAGCGGTTTTCGGTGGACGGGGAGGCATTGCGTCCCTATTTCGAGCTCGAGCGGGTCTTGCGCGATGGCGTATTCTTCGCCGCCGAGCAGGTGTACGGGATCACCTTGCGTGAGCGTGCGGATCTGGTCGGGTACCACCCGGAGGTCCGGATCTTCGAGGTGTTCGATGCGGACGGCACCGCGCTCGGGCTGTTCCTCGCCGACTTCTTCGCCCGCCCGTCCAAGCGCGGTGGGGCATGGATGAACGAATTGGTCAGTCAGTCAAGGCTTTTGGGGACGCAGCCGGTGGTGGTCAACAACCTCAATATCGTCAAGCCACCCGCGGGTGAACCCGCGCTGCTCACCTGGGACAACGTCCGGACACTCTTCCATGAGTTCGGGCATGCGCTGCACGGTCTGTTCTCGAATGTGGGATACCCGTTCTTCGCCGGAACCGCAGTGCCGCGAGATTTCGTCGAATTCCCCTCGCAGGTGAACGAGATGTGGATGTCGCGATCGGAGGTGCTGGCCAACTACGCCAGGCATATCGAAACCGGCGATCCGATGCCCGCCGAACTCGTCGAACGCTTGGAGGCCGCGGAGCGATTCGGCAAAGGCTTCAAAACCGTCGAATACCTCGGCGCGACGCTGCTGGACTGGGCCTGGCACCGCATACCCGCACCCGAGGCACTGGCCGGAACCGATGCCGAGACCTTCGAGGAGCAGGCACTGCGCAAGGTAGGGCTGGCCATCGATGCGATCCCACCGCGATACCGCACCGGATTCTTCCAGCACATCTTCTCCGGCGGCTACGCCGCGGGCTACTACTCCTATATCTGGAGCGAGGTCCTCGACGCCGACACCGTCGAATGGTTCAACGAAGGCGATGCATCGATCCGCGAGAAGGGCGAACTGTTCCGCCGTGAACTGCTCTCCCGTGGTGGCTCGGTGGACCCCATCGAGGCCTTCGAATCCTTCCGCGGCCGCGCCCCGGAAATCGCCCCTCTCCTCATCCGCCGCGGCCTGGTCAACTGACGCCACCAGGCGAATATCAACGCGGCGTGCGGAATCCTGGCGCTGGAACCGGCTGTGCTGCAGTCGGTTCCAGCACCAGTCGGCTATCCGAACAAGCCGCCGAGGACACCGCCGCTCTGACCGGCCTCCTGGCCGCCGCCGGTGCCGCCGATGAGACCGCCTGGGGGCAGTTCGGAGGGCTGGACGATGACGAAGCCGCGACCGGAGAAGGACAGGGTCAGGCCCTCGCCGGTGCTGCGGCCGATGAGGCGGCCGAGGCCGAAGGAGTCGTTGCGTTTGATGCCGGTGGACAGGCTCGACGACCAGGCGACGGCGGCTTGCGGGTCGGCGTAGGTGGGCTGGTCGACATTGAGGACGACCGGCGAGCCGTGGGTGGTGATGGCGATGCGCCCGCGCCCGGTGAAGACGCAGTTGAAGAAGCCCGCGTTGCTGGCGAAACCGGCTGCGCCCTGGACCCTTTGGATGTTGTAGGACAGCGATGTATCGAAGGCGAGCACATTCGCGCCATTGATGGTCAGACCGTCGGTGCCGTCGAGGTCGACGGTGTGCACATCGGCGGCGGCATTGGCGAGGAACAGATCGCCGCGGCCGGAGACCTGCATCAGCGGGACACCCTCGCCGCTGAGGCGCTGTTGGATGGCGCGGCCGATGCCGCCCGAGCCGAGCGCCTTGAAGTGCAGATCCCCCTGGTAGGCGACCATAGACCCGGCCCGCGCCATGGTCTCCCCATTGACGGCGACCTTGATCATCTTGCCGCCCTGCTTCTGGATGCCGATGCCGTTCACTTCGGCGTGGGTCGGATTGAACAGTTCGCTCTGCATCGGCAGCGCTCCTTGCTGGGGTGAAGACATCGGTGGGGGCGGCGGCACCGCGGCGGGCGGGGAATAGGCGGGCGGCGCGGAATACCCGGCCACGGGCTGAGCCGGAGCAGGGGGCGGCATTGTGGGAGCGGGCGACGTCTCGGGTTCATCGTCGATATTCACACCGAACGCCGTCGCGATCCCGGCCAGCCCATTGTCATAGCCCTGCCCGACCGCGCGCACCTTCCAGGCACCGCCGCGCCGGTAGATCTCCACGCAAACCACGGCGGTCTCGGTGCTGAGCCCGGTCATCGGAAAGGTCAGTGTCCCAGTAGCGGATCCGATCGTTGCGGTCAGCGAACTCGCGCCCGCGAAGGTCGGCGGGCCACTACCGTCGAGGCTGGCCGTGACCACGACCTTGTCGACATTTGCGGGCAGCGCGGAGGTCACCACATCCACCATGTCGCCCGCGCCGCGCCCGTGTCGGTAGGTGACACCGGGTCCGACCGGCTGATTGAAGAAGACGAAGTCGGCATCGGAGCGGACCCGCCCGTCGGCCCCGAGCAGCAGCGCCGACACATCGACCGGTGCGGCACAGGTGACGGTCACGGTCATCCGATCGCCGGGCGCGGGTCGATTCTCCCCGCGAGCGAGTGCGGTCACGGCGGACCGCCCAGGTCGATATGTCCGAGTGGCATGCGATTCACGGGATCAAGTGTGTCCCGAGTCCGGTCCGCGCGCCACTATCCCGGGCGCGTTCGGCGATGTCGTGATCACCGCCGCTGCGGTCGGTAGCCCTTCAGGTCCGGCCATGGCGGCCTGCGCAGCACCGCGAGTGTGGCGATGACCGCGGTCAGCAGGCCGATCAGCGCGATTCGCGTCGCATCGACCGCGGGCGTCCACACGACCTGCCCGTCATGAACGACGAATACGCCGACCGGGTACGTGCCGCGCAGTAAACTGCCGGTCCGGGCGACGATGATGACGGTTGCGCCATCGGAAGTCTCGTATGGCTGGCCGAAGACAAGCGCATCATCCTCGACCGCCGGATGTCGACTCAGCGGGTTTCGAAGCATCTATATCCACTCCTCTGCTCTGGAATCGGCTGCTGCACAACCCCTTGGAGTATCGACGTGACGGCGAGACGTGGCAAGCCGCGGCACGACATATGTCCAGCTGTGGGGCTAAGTGTGAGTTCGGATGTGGTACCAAGTTGCGAGATCGAGGGTGAGCGGCGAATGGGTTCGGTGGCGAGGCTTATGCGGTGGTTGGTGCTGGTAGCGGTCGGGGCCGCGCTGATCATCGTGCCGGGGGCGCAGGTCGACCCGGCCCTGCGGTTCGCGCACCAGCGGCTGCACTGGAAGCCTTGCGGTATCGAGGAATTGGACAAAGCGGGGGCCGAATGCGCCGATGTGCTCGTACCGCTGGACTATCTCCGGCCCTACGATCGCACGCTGACGGTGGCGATCTCCCGGGTCAGGGCCACCGATCCGGGCCAGCGCCAAGGGATCCTGCTCGCCAATCCGGGCGGTCCGGGCGCATCGGGTTTGGACAGTGTGGATCTGCTGGGTGACGTGCTTTCACCGCAGGTGCGGGCGCGTTTCGATCTGATCGGCATGGATCCGCGCGGCGTCGGCGAGTCCGGGCGAACTCCGCGCTGCGGGTGGCCCGTCGGCGAAATGATCCATTCGGCGGGTCTGGATCCTGCGGGCTTCGCACGCGAAACCACGCTGGCGGCGAATATGGCCGCCAGCTGTGTTGCCGATGATCCGGTGAAAGTACGCCAGCTCACCACCCGCAATACCGCCCGCGATATGGATATCATCCGAGCCGCCCTGGGCGAACCGAAGATCAGCTACTTCGGCGTCTCCTATGGCACCTATCTCGGCGCGGTCTTCACCCAGATGTTCCCGGAGCGCAGCGACCGGATCGTGCTGGACAGCGCGATCGATCCGGACCGGTATTGGGAAGGCCTCGTTCAGGATTGGGGTGCCTCGGATGAGCGGGCGTTCGATGACTGGTCGAATTGGGTTGCGGGACAGGATGATACGTATCATTTCGGCCCGACCCCGACCGAGGTACGTGCCACCGTGTCGGAGCTCTTGGCCGCGGCGGCACGTCAGCCGATCGTGATCGACGATTTCCCGATCGACGATCATTGGCTGCCATTTCTATTGCACAACATGGTGACCGACTTCCGACGCAACCAAGCACTGGCCGAGACGATTCGGGAGGTCGCGGACGCGGTGGGCGGTCCGCCCGTGGCGGCGCGAGCGCCGCGGCTGCACATCATGCTGCAGGCATTGCGATCCGAGGAGAACTCGGCGCTGGCCCAGATCGCCTGCGGCGATGCCGCGGCGCCAACCGATCCGGCCTGGTACTCGAGAAATATCGAAGCCAGCCGCGCCAGCCAACCGATCTTCGGGGCGTTCGCCAACAATATTCAGCCGTGCGCATACTGGCCGAGACCCGTCGAAGCCGCCACCACCGTTCGGAATTCGGTCCCCGTGCTCATCCTGCAGGCGACCGGAGACGCCAGGACACCGTACGCCCACGGTGTTCGGCTACATCAGGACCTGTCCGGATCTCGCCTGGTCACCCTGCAAGATGTCCGCATCCACATGACATTCCGGCCCGAACTGGGTGCCTGCGTGAACAACGCGATCAATAACTACTACGACACGGGTGTCCTGCCACCCGCCGATATCACCTGCCACGCCGATCGACCAGCCGAATAGGATTCAACCGGGCACCACCGCCCACGAGTGATACGTCGATGCCGCATTCCACAGGAAGAAGCTATTGGTTCCGGCGGCGGCCGCGGCATCGATCTGCGCCTTGACCTCGCCATCGCCGTAATTCACCCCGAGGCTGAAATCCTGCAGCCACGGAACGACCTTGGCCCCGGTGCCTTTGGTCTGCTCGAAGAAGTCGGCTAATGACCGGAACACGATGTCATACGGCTGCGAGTTGGGATTCCCGACACCGTACTCACCCGGATTCCAGTGTGAGGGATAGAGCATCGGCGCCACATAGTCCACGTACCGAGCGATCGACGGAATGTCCTGTGCGATCTCATCCGGCCGGGTCGCGGCGATACCGAATACCGCGGCGCTGAGGTTGGCGCCTCTGTCACGCACCGGATCCCGGCTCTCGTGCAGGAACTCCGCGATCGATGCGCTCGGAGTCTCGGTCAACCCGGGGAACTGCATCTGCGACAGCGGACCGTCCGGTCGCCGGACATAGTCGTACATAATGCCGTCGAATCCGAGCCCGGCCGCCTCGCTCGCGAGATCGATATTGTATTTGCGGATTTCCGGATCGGCGAAGTTGGTGAACGCGATCGCACCGTACTTACTGGCATACGGCTGGCCGGACGGATTCTGGATGACCCAGTCCGGATGTCCTTCGCGCCAAGCCCATCCGGCCATGGTCGGGTCACGGAATGCGACGATCCGGCCGACCACGCGCAGATTCATATCGTGCAGTTGCCGCAGTGCGGCGCGCACATCGTAGATCCCGGCGGCGGCACCGGCTTGCCGCGCCAGCGGCACCTGAGAGTCGTAGCCGATTATGCCGTCCTCGTCCTTGATATCGAGCTGAACGGTGTCGATGCGTCCCTCCCGCGCCATATCCAGCACGGGTTCGCGCAAGCCCGCATAGGCCCATCCGTAGGCGGTCACATGCACGGCTTTGACCCGGGGTGCGTCGACCGAGGTCGTAATGGCCTGCGTCGCCTTATTTCCCGCTGCGTCGACAGCGATCACCTCGCCGCCGACCGGCGCGCGTGGCAGTGTGATCTCGAACGAACCGTCCGCGGCCGGCGTCACCGACTGGGTGCCGACCGACACCCGAATGGCACCGGATTCCTTGCCGCGCAACGTGATCGGCTGACGATAGGATGCGACGTTGCCCGGCTGGGTCAGTTCGAGCTTCGGCGCTTCGGCATCCACGGTGAAGGTCGCGGTGGCCCCCGGACCGGTGCTCAACAGGCCGAGTATGCCTCCGCGCGGGATCTCGGCGGTGAACCTGTGGTCGCCGTCGGTGAGGTGTCCCGGCCGGAATACCACGGTGTCACCGTCAACGGTGCCGGTCACCGCTTTGCCGTCGAGTTCGAGTCGCATGGCGTGGGGGTCGTGGCCGTGCGCGTCCACCCGCAACGCCAGACCGGCCAGTGCGTTCGCGTTCACCACCCCATCCGGTAGTCCGGACAGTGCCAGACCCGTGGGTTCGGCCCGATTGGCGCCGATGATCACGGAGGCGATGAGAATTGATAGAGCCGCGATAATCGCTACTGCGGCCAGCCGCCATCGTCCGGTAATTCGGACCAATTTGTCCAACGCGCACACCAACTTTCATCTATTGCTATCGCCTAACTATCTACCTCGGACAGCGCTGATGGGCGGGCATATTCCGATTCGCAACCGAGATTCCCTGCCGCCGCGTACCGTTCGAACCGTGGTGCGACGCGCGGCTATCGGAGCTCGGGTCGTCCTGTCCGCCTTGATGTTCGCGACCGTCACCGCATGTGGTTCGGTGGCCGACCCCGTCCCCGCAGCGGTCGAAATCGTGTCCGCTCCGGCGACGACACCGATGCCGGACCCGGCTTCGGTCGGTGCCAATGAGCTCGGGCTCGTGCCCATCCTCATGTACCACCAGGTGACACCGGCACCGGCTGGCGAATACGACCAGACGCCGGAGAAGTTCCGCGCCGAACTCGAACGGCTGTATCGCGAGAACTATCGTCCGGTGACCGTCGCCGACTACATCGCCGGTCGCATCAATATCCCCGCGGGCACCCACCCGGTGGTGCTGACCTTCGACGACTCCACCGTCACGCAGCTCCGCTTCGCCGAGGACGGCAAGGTGGCCCCCGATACCGCGATCGGAATTCTCGAGGAGCTCCGCGCGCGCCATCCGGACTTCGCACCCACCGCGACCCTCTATGTCAACAACGACCCGTTCGCCGATGACGGGCGCGCACTGCCCTGGCTGGCCGCGCACGGCTACGAGATCGGCGCCCACACCGCGAACCACGCGAACCTCGCCAGCCTGGACAGCACCAGCGTCCAACGGGAACTGGCCGCGAACGTGCGCGCGATCGAATCCGCGGTGCCCGGCTATCGGGTGCGCACCATGGCATTACCGCTCGGCATCTTCCCGCGCGAGCGCGGACTCGCCACCGCGGGCAGTTGGGACGGCGAGCCCTACACCTTCGATGCGGTGCTGCTGGTCGGCGCCGAGCCTGCGCCGTCCCCATTCGGCCGGGTCGATCCCGCCGGTATCCCGCGCATCCGATCCGGTAGGAATGAGGTCGACTTCGCCGCGGCCTACTGGCTCGATCGGCTCGACCAGCATCCGGACCAGCGTTTCACCTCCGACGGCAACCCGAACAAGATCTCGGTCCCCGAACAGCTTGCCGAGGAACTGAATCCACGCTGGCGCGATCAGCTCAATCCGTATTGACAAACATCGACTAGCCGATTTGGTGCTGGCCGGGCGTCGGTCGTCCGGCAACCGATCACCAGCCCGTCTCGAGCTGCGCGGCCATATGTATATTAGCCACCGCAACGAGTTACAGGGGATCAGCGAGTGGGGGCAGATCGCTTGTGGCGCAGTATGCCATCGCTCGACCGGCTCGACTCAGGTTTCGAGAGAACTTCCACCATGGATAGCCGATCAGAACTAGGGCTCAAAATATGACGAATGCGACCACCCAGGCACCGGCAACGCCGCCGGACCTGGATGCCGGTGAGGGTACGTCACTGTCGCACCGGCAGATCCTGACCATCCTGTCCGGTCTGTTGCTCGGCATGTTCCTCGCCGCGCTGGATCAGAACATTGTGAGCGTCGCCATTGTGCGGATCGCCAACAGCCTGGACGGATTCGATGAACAGGCCTGGGCGACCACGGCGTATCTGATCACCGCGACGATCACCACGCCGCTCTACGGCAAACTGGCCGATATCTACGGCCGAAAGCCGTTCTACCTCACCGCGATCGGACTGTTCGTCATCGGCTCGGTGGCCTGCACCTTCGCCACCTCGATGTATGAACTCGCCGGATTCCGCGCCTTCCAGGGACTCGGCGCCGGCGGGCTGATGTCGCTGGCCTTCACCATCATCGGCGATATCGTGCCCGCCCGGGAGCGGGTGCGCTACCAGGGCTATTTCATGATGGTCTTCGGTACCGCCACCGTGCTCGGGCCGGTGCTCGGCGGCTTCTTCTCCAACTACGACCAGCTCTGGGGTGTCGAGGGCTGGCGCTGGGTCTTCCTGGTCAACGTGCCGATCGGTGTGCTCGCGCTCGGTGTGGTCGCCAAGGTGCTCAATGTGCCGCATCAGCGTCAGCAGCACCGCATCGACTGGTTCGGCGCGGTCGCGTTGACGACCTGCGTGGTGCCGCTGCTGATCGTCGCAGAACAGGGCCGGGACTGGGGATGGGGTTCGCAGCGCGCGCTGATCTGCTACGGGATCGGTGCTGCCGGGTTGCTGCTGTTCCTGCTCGTCGAATTCCTGATGAAGGATGCGGCGCTGATTCCGTTGCGGCTGTTCAAGAATTCGACCTTCAGCGTGACCATTGCGGGCGGGTTCATCGTCGGTGTCGCGATGTTCGGCGCGATTGTCATGGTGCCGCAGTACTTCCAGGTGGTGCGCGGGTATTCACCGACCAAATCGGGTCTGCTGATGCTGCCGCTCGTGCTCGGCATCATGTTCGGCTCGCAGCTCGCCGGGCTGATCACCAAGTTGACCGGGCGTTACAAGGTGCTGCCGGTGATCGGAACCTTCGTCATCGCGGTCGGGTCGGCCCTGTACGGACAGGTGCACTACGACAGCCCGCTGTGGCAGCCGCTGGTCTACGGCGGTGTCATCGGCTTCGGCCTCGGTGGCTGCATGCAGACGCTGATCATCGCGGCGCAGAATGCGGGCCCGCGCTCGGATATGGGTGTTTCGACCGCGTCGGCGACCTTCTTCCGGCAGATGGGCGGCACCCTTGGCGTCGCGGTATTCCTGACCATCCTGTTCAATCTGTTGCCGCACCGGATCATCGATGCGTTCGGCGGAGCGCTGCCCGCCGGATTCGACGGTGCGCAACTGAGCACCATGCAGAGCAATACCAGTGGGATCGCGGCGCTGCCGGACGAACTGAGGGTGCCCATCCTGATCGGGTTCACCGATGCCATGCACGGCGTTTTCTATGTCGCCTCGGGGGTGGCACTGCTGGCCTGTCTGGTGCTGATGTTCATGAAAGAGATTCCGCTGCAGGACAATCCGGTGCCCGCACCGGAGCCGGTCACCTTGGATGCCGAACCGAGCTGGGACGAGGCGCAGGTCTGGGAGGGGGCCGCGGAGGTGATCTCCGAGCCCGAACCGGTGCTTGTGGGTGCGGTCAGCAGACATGTTTCGGTGGCGCACGACGGCAATGGTGTGTATGTGGCTGCGGTTGTGCCGCAGTCGTTTTCGAGCAGCGAGTACGAAGGCCGCACGATCGGCGGGCGGATCGGGCGTGCGGACGGCAGACCGGTGCCGGGGGCGGTGCTGACCCTCATCGACCAACGCGGCAAACAGGTTTCGCGGACGACCGGCGATGCCGACGGCGGCTACCTCATCGGTGCGCCCGCGGCGGGCAACTATGTCTTGATCGCCTCGGCGACCGGACATCGACCGGAGGCGGTCAGCGTCGCCGTTGGACAGCGGTCACAGCTGCTCGATCTGACCCTCACCGGTTCCGGTGAATTGTCGGGCGTGGTCCGGTCGGCCGGTCGCGGCACTCCGCTATCCGGCGCCACCGTCACGTTGACCGATATACACGGCGAGGTCGTCGGGGCCGCCATTACCGCGGGCGATGGCACCTACGCCTGTCACGGCGTCGTCTCGGGCACCTACACCCTGGTGGCCGTCGCCGAGCACATGCGCCCGAGCGCGACCACACTCACCGTGCCCGACAGCGGTCTGCTGCGCCACGATATCGATATGGCATCGATGGCGGTACTCGCGGGATCGGCCTGGGTCGAGGGCGACCGAGCCGTCCCGGATATCCAGATCACGGTCCTGGATGCGGCCGGAGATCTGACCGCCACCGCCCGCACCGATGCCAATGGCCGCTATCTGGTCACCGACCTGGCCGAGGGCCAGTACACGGTGATCGCCCGCGGTTACCCACCGATCAGCAGCCGAGTCACGGTGTCCGGCGGCGAAGTCACCCACGACGTCCGTCTCGCTTACGAGCCCGACGACGCGGATCAGCACTGATGCAACGCTCGGTCCGGCGCCGCCAGCTGCACGATGCTGCGCATCGGGTCGAGGTTGTCGACGGCGGCCAGGTGCGTCAGCAGCGGTGCGGGCTCGGTGTTATCAGTCGACGTACGGCAGCACCTCCGCGGCGATCCGCTCCATCTGCGCGGCCTCGTCGAAGAGTGGATTGATCAGGATCATTTCGGCACCGGCCGCGGCCACCTCGCGCAGGCCCTGCACGCAGTCCTTGGGCGTTCCGTGCACCGCGACCGGCAGCAGGGTCTTGCCGAATTCGCCGTAGAAATCGATCAGGGTGGCGGCCATGCGCTGTTCGGCCCGCACGGGATCGTCGTCCACCGCGATGTAGACGCGCTTGGCGATGCGGAAATCTGCTGGGGCGCCAGAGGTTTCGGCAAGGGTTTCGTGCACGAACCGCACCTGCTCGGCGAACTTCGCCGTCGTGGTCGAGCCCGCGCCGAAGAATCCGTTGCCCTGCCGGACCGCACGCCGCAGCGCGGCGGGCGTGCTGCCGCCGAACCACAGTGGGGGATAGGGCTTCTGGAACGGTTTGGGCTCCATGGTGGCGTCCGACAGCTGCCAGAACCGGCCGTCGATATCGATCCGCGGCTGGGTCCACAGCGCCTTCATGACCCGCAGGTGTTCATTGAAGCGGGTGACCAGGTTGTCGGCGGGGTCGACGTCGAAGGCGGAGAACATCCGGCTCCGGCCGCCGATGCCGACGCCGATCTCCAGCCGTCCGCGGGTGAGCTGGTCCAGGGTGCTGATGCGTTTGGCCAGGTGGACCGGGTTGTGCAGCGGCGTCACGAACACCGCGCAACCGAAGCGCAGGCGGTCGTTGAGGGCAGCGGCGAAGGTCAGCAGTTCGATCGGACTCAGATTGGGCGCCGAGCCGAGCAGCTGCTCGGTCGTCCACGCGCTTTCGAAGCCGAGCGCTTCGGCGCGGTCCAGATATTCCCGCAGGTAGGCCGGTTGGAAGGTGCCGTCGGGGAGCAGCTGCGGCACCGAGATGGCGTATCGCATCATCCGAGCCTAGCCCGTGTCCGCACCATCCGGACGGGCGATCTTGACAGAGACTTGAACACGCCGGTAACTCGACTGTAACCGCCCGGCGAGCCGAAACCGCGCCCGTGTGGATAATTGTCCGAAAGTCGTTATCCCAGAGAGGAAATCACCGCCGTGCGGCAGTTCTGCAGAGCCGTCTTCTTGGACGCTGACCACGAGCTGATCGGATATTTGGAACCCAAGGTCGGGTTCATGAAACAGGCCTGGATCGGCGACGATTTCGTCCAGGGGGTGGAGCGCCTGCTGACCGTGCCGACCCGCGTGGTGTGGGCCGGACCGCAGCCCCATCCGCAGGGCGTACCGACCGATGAGAGCCTGTACGACAAGGCCGTCTCCGTGGCCCCGCTCGTGGCGCCGCGATACGGCTTCATCGGCCGCTACATCCTCAACCACGACAAACGCACCTATGTCGACAAGGCAGCCGTGCTGGGCGGCGACGGTGAGCGCATCCACCCGCTGCCGATGCTGACCGCCGACGGCACGGGTTGCGACGGCAGCCGCGCCAGCGGTGATGCCGCGCTGGTCGGTGCGTGGGCGGGGGACCGGATCTCGCTGAGCGCCACCGTGCCCGCCGGATTCGAGCCGCTGAACTACGACCTCGTGCCGAACTAGCCCATGGTCGACTACGGTCGACCATAACCGCTCGACGCGTGGTACGGAGGCATCCCATGCAGGTGCGTTACAGCCCTTACGATTTCGATGTGCACGAGGGCCCGTACCCGTACTACGCCCGGCTACATGACCAGGCGCCGGTCTTCCGCAACGAGACCGACGACTTCTGGACGCTTTCGCGGCACGCGGATGTGCGTGCCGCACTGCGGAATTCGGATGGATTCTCCAGCCGCAACGGCTTTCGGATGGAACCCGCGTTCTGGGGGCCACGGGCCGAATCCGTCATCGCAGACCTTCCCGCACACCACGACCGAACCGATCGAGCTCCGAACAACCGTGGCTTCGCCTCGCTGCCCACCCGGGTCACGCCGCGCTGACTCACCCTCGCCCGCGCGCCAACCGCGTCAGCTCGACGATCATCCGGCCGATTTCATCGCAGGTGGTCAAACGACCAACCCTGATATTCAGGGAGGGACGGTTCTCAATCGAATTCGACTTCCCAGCGCTTGATTCCATTGAGCCAGCCGGAGCGCAGGTGTTCGGGCTCGGCGACCTGGCGCAGATTGGGCATGCTGTCGGCGATCGCATTGAACATCAGATCGATCTCGAGGCGAGCCAGATTCGCGCCCAGACAGTAGTGCGTGCCTGCGCCGCCGAATCCGACATGCGGGTTGGGATCGCGCAGGATGTCGAAGTCGAAGGGATTCACGAAGGCATCCTCGTCGAAATTCGCCGAGCTGTAGAACAATCCGACGCGCTGGCCCTTGCGGATCAGCTGTCCGCCGAGTTCGACATCGCGGGTCGCGGTCCGCTGGAATACCGAGACGGGCGTGGCCCAGCGGACGATCTCATCCGGCGCGGTGCGCGGACGCAGCTTCTTGTAGAGCTCCCATTGGTCCGGATGATCGATAAAAGCCTTCATGCCGTGCGTGATCGAGTTGCGGGTGGTTTCGTTCCCCGCCACCGACAGCAGAATCACGAAGAACGCGAACTCATCCGACCCCAGATGTTCGCCGTCGATATCGGCGTTCACCAATTGCGTCGCGATATCGTCGGCCGGGCAGGCCCGCCGCTGCTCGGCCATGGTCCAGGCATAGCCGGTCAATTCGAGCTGCGCCGTCGTCGCGTCGCTCGTGTACTCGGGATCATCGGCCCCGATCATCTGGTTCGACCAGGTGAACAGCTTCTTGCGGTCCTGCTGGGGCACTCCGAGGAGTTCGGCGATGGCCTGCAGCGGCAATTCGCAGGCGACCTGCTCCACGAAGTCGCCGCTGCCGGACTTCTTGGCCTCGTGCACAATTCGGGTGGCGCGCTCGGTGAGTGCGGCACGCAGGCCCTCTACTGCGCGTGGCGTGAAGCCCTTGGAAACGATGCGCCGATTCTTGGTGTGCAACGGCGGGTCCATATTGAGCAGTATCAGCCGCTGCATATCGATCTGCTCGCGGGTGATGTCGGGCTGATAGCGGATGATCGCGCTGTTCTCGGTCGAGGAGAAGATCTCCGGATGCTTCGAAATCTCTTTGATGTCTTCGAGTTTGGTCACCGCCCAATAGCCGCCGTCGGCGAAACCGCTGGATCGATCGTGCTGGGCGCACCACCAGACCGGTGCGGTCCTGCGCAGCTCCGCGAATTCTTCGGTTGGTCTGCGTTTCGCCCACAGATCCGGATCGGTGAGATCGAATCCGGCGGGAATCGACGGCGTGGCCATGGCCACCTCCCAGAGGTAGAACGCGTTCTACAATCGATTGAAGCACAATGCGTCGCTCCGAAGAGGTGAAACGGCTGTGCGTCCCCGGCATGACGCGCGTTCGCGGCGAGGTTTTGGCAGCTCGGGGACGGTTTCGGCGGTCAGTGCTCCAGCTTGCGCAGCAGGCCGTGCAGCGTGTTCAGGTCGTCGGGCGAGAGGGCGGCGACCGCGGGCGGTGCAGGATCGGGGGTGGCCATGGCCTCGGCCAGGGCGGCCCGCCCGGCGGAGGTGATGGAGACCGTTTTGCGTCTGCGGTTGGTCGGGTCGATCTCGCGCACCACCAGTCCGAGTTCGTCGAGGTTATTGACCGCGACCGTGGTCGCTGGCGCATCCATGCCGGTGGCCTGCGCGATCTGATTGAGCGTGAGCGGTCCGGGGCGCAGGCGGCGCAGGATGCGAATCCGGCTGAACGGCAACCCCGTTCGTTCGGTGACCGCGCGCTTCCACGAGTCGCGGGTATCCATCACCAGGTGGGTGAGCTGTGCCCACACCACGTCGGCGGTGGGTGCGTCATCCGGCATGCGCGGGGACCCTCTCTTCCAATATCGGGGCGACGCGATCACGGGACCGGGCGGCCCATCGGGTGTTCGCGACTATGCCGAGTATGACGATCCCCGCGGTGAACACCGCGATCAGCCACCACAGACCGGCCCCGGTCAGCGCACCGCACAGTGCGACTCCGATGCTCACGCCCACCTGTCTGCTGGTCGAGGCGACCGCCGCCGCGGCGCCCGCGCGATCCAGCGGCATCCCGCTGACCGCCGATGTCGTGATCGGCGCATTGACCATGCCGAATCCGATGCCGAAGATCGCGAAGACGGTCACCAGCTGCCAGATCGGTGTGGTGGCGTCGAGCCGGGTGAGCAGTACGGCGGCAATGGTCATCGCGGTGCCCGCCGCGAGCAGCGAGGGTTTGGTCCCGTAGCGCCCGACCAGACGTCCGGACAGCGGCGAGAAGATCAGCGTCGCGACCGCCATCGCCAGGTACAGCAAGCCGGTGTGCACCGCCGAATAGCCCCGCACGCCTTGCAGATACAGCGAGCAGGTGAACAGGAACGCGCCGAGTGCGGCGAAGGCGAAGATCGCGGTCACCGTGGCTGAGGCGAACGGCACACTCCGGAAGAACCGCAGATCGATAAACGGATCCGCGCGCCGCGATTCCTGCCACAGGAAGGCCGCGAAGGCCACCGCCGACACCGCGAACACCACCGGCAGTTGCTCGATCAATCCGAAAACCGAGGTGAGCAGAAAGGCGATCGCCAGCAGCTGTCCGATCGGATCGAGTCCGCGCACCGCGGCGGACTTCGATTCCGGCACGAACAGAGTCGTCAATACCAGCGTGAGCGCGCAGATCGGCAGATTGATCCAGAACACCGACTGCCACCCGAGCGAATCGATCAGCACACCGCCGACCATCGGACCCAGCGCCATCGAGATGCCGACCACCGCGCCCCAAATGCCCACCGCGCGAGCGCGTTCCACCCGTCCGGTGAATACCTGGGTAATGATCGACATTGCCACCGGATTGAGCATCGATCCGCCGACGGCCTGCAAAAACCTGGCCCCGATAAGGGTTTCGATCGTCGGCGCGAGGCTGCACGCAAGGGATCCGAGTGCGAATACCGACAGCCCGATCCGGAACACCCGTCGCCGCCCGAACCGATCGGCGGTCGCCCCCGCGAGCATCAGCAGGCTGGCGAGCGTGAGGGTGTAGATATCGATGATCCACTGCAGCCGGGTCAGCGGTGCATCCAGATCCGCCCGAATCGCAGGCACCGCCACATTCACGATCGTCGAGTCCATCGACACGATCAGCAGGCTCGAACAGCACGTCGCCAGGACCAGCACCTTTCGGCGCGGCGTCAGCTCACCAACAGTTGTATTCACACAATGATTGTGTGGTTACAACTGTTCCGAATGCAAGGATGTGGCCTTGGGTGTGATCCGCGGAACACGGGTTCGGTGCGTTCTCCGAGGATGAGCGGGAGTTTCGCGGCCGAGCCGTCCAGTTCGGCCTCGGTCGGTGCGCCGTCCGGCGCCGGTCAGCAACGTGTCCCTGTCTGAGAACGACGCGCGGAAGGCGGCCCCGGCGATCCGTTCCAGCATCTCGCGTGACCGGGCGAGCCCTGCCGCGGGCAGCTCGGCCGCATCCGGCAGGTGCGGAAAAGTCCGCGTCATCTCGCTGGACATGCGGGCCACTTCCGCAATCGACCAGGCCGCGCCCCCCCACCGCCGGATGGAACCCTGCCGCTCTGTCCGGCACTTCGACGCTGAAGCGCCGGGCCATCGGCGGGCTTGCTACACCAACTCGACCTCGTCGAATCCGACTGTCAGGCTGTGCCGCCGCTCCCGCAGCACGCCGCCTTCGCGGTGGACAAGGCCCTCGCCGAAATCGATGCGCAACCTGGCGCGACGACTGTCGACTTCCCGCACGACCCCGCAAACACCGCTGAACGGCCCGCCTGGGAAATAGACGACGTCGCCTGGCCCATATTCGGTAAACCCCACGCCGTCACACTACGGCGGGTGTCTACTTCATGAGGCTCAGCAGGCCGAGGCCCGGTTCGAGCGCGCCGTCCTGTCCGAGCGCCAAGAAGTCCGCCTCCACGGCCGAGCGCGTGAGTCTGCCCGCGCGCACCGCGCGGTAGCGCACGTACGACCAGAGGAAGACATCGAGGTTGTCGAAGCGGGTGCTGCCTTCGAGTACCTCCTCTTCGTGGAACCACACGGCCACTTGGCCATTGGTGAGCACGACGTACAGATTGCCGCCGCCGTCGGCGCCGATCGAGTAGATATCCTCGTCGGTGAGCTCGGTCGTGTAGTCCGAATCGCGTATGCCGCAGTCGTTTGCGGCGAAGTCGAATCCGTAGGACCAGAAGAAGATGTCGAGGAACTGCGGCAGCCGGCCCGAACGCACCCGCCGGTCGAATGCGGCCAGCGCCGCCGCGTCCGCGGGAGCCAGGCGCGCGAGAAACGGTGCCACTGAACGGGTTTGCTCCGGTATGTGGACGGGCGTGGCATCGGGGAACCAACGGACCAGATCGGCGTCGAGGTCGCGATCGGTGTAGCCGACCAGGTCGGCGAGGGTGAGCGTCACGCGGGGATTGTATTGGCACCATAGGACAAGTAGCCGCGATCGTGCTGTCCGAGCGGCTCGTACCATGGTGGCGTGCCCGTCGAGCCGGTTCGTGTCGCTGGGGCTGTGGTGGATATAGCGGTCCCGACACGGTCGGGCCGGGTGGCGGGAGTCAGCATGGCCGGGTTCCGCGGCGGCGCGACGAGCCTGGTCGACCTGCAGTTGGTTCCGTACCCGGCGCTGATGGTGTTCATTGATTTCGGTGACGTGCTGCTCGTCGATGAGGCCAGCGGTGCGCGGACGCAGGGCAGCGGCGTTGTCGGCCTCGGCCCCGTCAGCGTTCGAGGGTGTGGGCGAGATGTCGACCTTCTGCAGGTTCGGCTGTCGCCTGTGGTCGCGCACTCGATCCTGGGCACCGCGTCAGAGTTCGGCGGGACGGTGGTCGCCCTCGAGGAGCTCTGGGGGCGCGATACCGTGCGAATCCAAGAGCAACTACACGCCACCCGGTCGTGGGACGGCCGATTCGCGATCGCGAAGACCGAACTCGCTCGACGACAGCAGGCGGGCCGGGCGGTCCATCCGGAAGTCGCCTTTGCCTGGGGGCGAATCGTAATGAGCCGTGGGCGGATTCGGGTCGAACGGCTGGCGGCCGAGGTCGGGTGGAGCCGCAAGCGGTTGTGGTCCCGGTTCCGGTCCCAGATCGGGCTGACGCCCAAGCGGGCCGCGCAGCTGGTCCGTTTCGACTATGCGGCGCACCGCCTCGCCGGGGGACACAGCGCCGCTCTGGTATCGGCGGAAAGCGGCTATGTCGACCAGTCCCACCTCCATCGCGATGCCATGACCTTCGCCGGGCTGACACCCACGGCGCTAGCTGTTGCGCCCTGGCTCGCGGTCGACCCCGTCGCGTGGTCTGCCCAGGAGTACGTACCCAAGGCGTGACCCGAGCCAATGCGCTCGGCCATCGCCGCTTCCCGCGGCGCCAACAGCCATAACGGGAACATTTGTCCAAGACTTCCGGTGGTGAGCTGGTGATGCTGACAGTCATATCTGGAATCGCGCGTCGACTTGGGTCACCCATGCGACGCGGTGTGATCGAGGAGGAATGACGTGAACGGAGCAACCGGCATCGAACGGCCGCCGCTCGGCATCCGACTGCTGCATGCCCTGCGAAAGGAGCCGGACTGGCCGACGCTGACGGCCGCCGAGTTGATCGCTTATCGCGACGCGGCGAACCGCACGGCAGGCTCCCGTCTCATTCGGGTGATCACCGGGTTTCCCGATCGCGGCGCCACGATCGGTTGGCAGGAGGTTGCGCTGCCCGATCGCGTGCTCCAGGTCCGGGTATACCGGCCCACACCCGGGCGCGGTGGTGGCACCGCCCTGCCGCTCGTGCTGCACGTGCACGGCGGCGGGTTCGTGGGCACCGCGGCGCAATGCGACTGGGCGAATAGTCATCTCGCGGCGCGGCTGCCCGCGGTCGTCGTCTCGGTCGAGCACCGTCTGCTCGCTCCGGGGACTCCGCTATCGGCGGCTGTCGACGACGGCTGGGATGTGCTGCGGCACATCGTGCAGCATGCCGCGGAGTGGGGAATCGACCCGGCGCGGATCGCGGTTGCCGGTGAGAGCACCGGTGCGCTGATTTCCGCACTGGCCGCGATCCGGGCCGACGCGACCGGCCTGCACCTGCAGGCGCAGGTGTTGGTCAATCCCGCCGTGGATCTGACCGAGACGATGTTCGACTACGCCTCGATGACCCAGCACGCGGATAGTCCGACGCTGACCATGGCGAAGCTGAGGCTGTTCCAGCAGTTGGCGGTGCCGCCGGGAGCAGATGCCCGTGCGGTGTCGCCCCTGTATGCCGACGATCCGAGTGGGCTGGCTCCAGCACTCGTGGTGGTGCCGACCCTCGACCCGGTGGCCGATCACGGCCGCCGGTACGCCGAACGATTGCGTGAATTCGCCACGCCCGCACGGGTAACCGAACATTCCGGGGCGCCGCACGCGTTCCTCACGCTGCCCGGGGTGGTACCACAGGCCAAGGCCGCCCGTGCGGAGATCACCGAGTTCCTCCGTGGTCGACTCGCGGGATCACGCGCCGCCGCGGCGCAGCCGACGAAGGCGGAAACACGATGACCACCACATTGGATCCGCGACGTCGCCGGGGTGACTACGGCATCGATGGAGACTTCAGCGTGATTCCAGCGCGTTGGCAGGCCGTGATCATTGCTGCCATCGTCGCTACGCTCATCGCGCTGACCGTGCGCAATATCGCTACCGGCGCCTTCATCGGTGCCGTGGTGACCGGCTTGCTCACGCTCGGGCTGGTGCTGTTCGTGGGTTCCTATCTGTACACGACCCGAGTCGGCAAGTTCGAGGTATGGGCGCGGATTCTCAACGATTTCCGGCTGCGCGGTGACGAGCAGGTGCTGGACCTGGGCTGTGGACGCGGCGCGCTGCTCTTGATGGCTGCCGAACTGCTGCCCCGTGGCCGACCGGTCGGCATCGATCTGTGGCACGCCGACCAGACCGGCAACAGCCCGGACGCCACTCGGCGCAATGCCGAGCGCGAAGGCGTGGCCGACCGGGTCGAGGTGGAAACCGGTGACATCACACAATTGCCGTTCGCCGACAACACCTTCGACCTGATCATCAGCAATCTGGTACTGCACAACATCCCATCTGCCGCCGGTCGGCGTGCCGCCATCGACGAAGCCGTCCGCGTGCTCAGCCCCGGCGGTCGACTGGCCATCGCCGATCTGTGGGCCACGAATCGACACCGCGCACGCTTGCACGAACTCGGGCTGACCGACGTGCGGCGACGCAACCTCGGCTGGCGCATGTGGTGGGGTGGCCCATGGTTTCCCACCAGACTCGTCACGGCGACCAAGTCGGCGATGCCCGTCACAAACTGAGGCACTGGTCGTGACCAGCAGAAAACTGCTCGATAAGTGCATGAGCGGATGTTGGCCAGTTCGCTCTGGCCGACCGATGTTCCCAGGGCGCGAACAAGTCCGGCGGCGTCCCGGCGCGACCACTTGCCCGGACACTACTGCTGGTGCTCGTCCGGGGCGCGTGATGGTTCGTCGGTCGGGAAGAAGATCGGGCTCAGCAGGTGCGATCGACGGTCCGGCGTGGGTTCGTTGCCTGCCCGTGCCATGAAGACGGCGCGCAGCTCGCTGATCACCTCGGCGAGCTCGTCCGGGCTGAGCCAGAGAGTGCCCTGCCGGTAGCCGACGGAGTCGGCCACCGGGTCGGCGCCGGGCCGCTCGAGATAGGCGTTGAACTCCGCCAGCAGTACGGCCATGGCTGCGGTGAACCCGTGCCGGTGGTCCTCCAGCGACATCGTCGCACCCATCTCGGCGTCGATCACGGCCCGGTCCTGGCGCAGCCGGAAATAGCGTTCGGTGACACCGCGCACTCGCTGCTCGTCGACGACTTCCAACAGTCCCGCATCAATCAGCACCCCGACATGCCGGTACACGGTGGCTTTATGGACATCGGGCAGGCTCGCGCACAACTCGGACGTGGTGCGGGTGCGCCCGCCGGACATCGCGTGCACGATGCGCAGCCGGACCGGATGCAGAAGCAGGCCGAGAGTATCCATGCTCTAATAGTCGCATATCTGCTAATGTTCGCGAAGTTGCGACAAATAAGAAGGGATATGACGTGACTGAGACCACCTCGATAGCGCACGCGCGGCTGAGCGGCGCGGCAGTGCGGCCACTGCACACACTCGACCCGGCCGCGCCGCTGGACGACCTCGAATGGCTGGATGACGCCATCGGCGACGCGCGGGTGGTGGCGATCGGCGAGAGCGCGCACTACAACCGCGAGTCCTACCGACTACGCCACCGACTCACGCGCTACCTCGTGGAACGGCACGGGTTCAGCGGGTACGCCTTGGAGCCCGGCTTCACCGAGGCATGGCCCACCGATGCCTGGGTCCGCGGCACGACCGACATCGACCAACTCGGTCCACTGATGGGCAACGGCATGGTCCAGTTGATGCTGATGTGGACCGAGATGCGTGCGCATCTGGAATGGATGCGCCAGTACAACCGCACCGCGGCACGCCCGGTCGGCTTCTACGGTGTCGATCTGGGCGGCTCCAATGTGTCGCTACTGCCCGGCCTGGACGCCGTGGCTGCCTACCTCGCCGAGGCCGATCCCGAGTTCGACGTGGACTCGAAGATTCGACAGACCGCCGCATCCTTCGCGCCGCCGTCCCCGTTGTCCGCGCCCGCGGCCATCGAGACCTACGGCAGGCTAGCGACCGAAACCCGGGATGCACTGACTGCAGGCCTGGCCCAACTCGCCGCGCGCATGAGTGGACGGCGTCTGGACTACGTGCGGCGAACCACGGTCGACGACTATGAGCGTGCGATGCGGACCCTGCGTTTGACCATCACCCTCGACTCCGTCGTCCGGGCGATGGCCGACGGCGACCTGCAGACCGTAATGTGCAACCGCGACGCCGCCATGGCCGACACGGTGGAGTGGCTGCTGCACAGGGAGGACCGGATCGTGGTGGCCGCGCACAATGGCCACATCCAACGCTGGCCCACCACCCAGCCCTGGCCTCCGGGAACACCGATGGGCATGCACCTCGCGGACCGGATCGGCGATGACTACCGGGTCATCGGCACAACCACCGGGACCGGCCACACCCTCAACACCGACCCCGACTTCTATACAGGCAAGATCTTCACCGACCTGGAGCCACTGCGGCCCGGCAGCCTCGACGCACTCATGCACGCCAGCCATGACGGCCCCTTCGCGACCGACCTCCGACGCCTGTCACCGGCCGACACCGCCACTGTGCGGGCCACCACCAACCAGCGCTACGGCACCGTCTACCTCGACCAGAACCCACTGGATGCCTACGACATCCTCGTCCACCTCCCCCATGTCACCGCAGCAGAACCCGACCAGGACGCCCTCACCCACTCACCCGACGACGTGCAGAAGGCGTTCTCCTAATGGACAACACTCCGAAGCCCCCGCACTGGCGACTCGGGACCGGTGGCGGTGCCTGAGACGGACTGATGGGTCAGCGCGGCAGGTCGATCAGTGCCCGCAGCAGCGGCTCGTTCCACTCTCCCGAATCCTGGTCGAACAGTGCGAAAGCGGGGCCGAACGACCAAGCGCCCCAGGAGAATCCGCGTTCCTCGGCGAGTCGACGGTTGTGACTGGTCCAGGTCACCCGTGACCGAAGGTCGGCATGGTGCGTGGTGCCGAACTCACCGACGAACACCGGGCGCTTTGCCGCGGCGGCCCAGGCAGCGACGGCGTCGAAACCCGCGGCCAGTTCCTGACGCTGCTGATCGGTGCCGTCCCAGGTGGTGCCCAACCAGGACATCGGATCGCCGAAGGGAGTGTGTGTGCCGAGCCACTGCTCACCCTGCATGGTGAAAGTGATCGGCCAGTACTGATGCACGGTGACGATGAGATTCCGGTCGTGCTCGGGGAGTACGAGATCGGGCAGGGTGCGCAGGTTGTTGTATGCCGCAGGGCCGACCACGGTGGCGCGGGTCGCGTCCACCTCACGCGACACGGTGAGTATCCGGTTCAGGTAGTCGTTCCACAGCGGATCGAGCGCACCCCTGGGCTCGGCAAACGGTTCCAGCACAACGGAATCGGGCCGATCCGCGAAGCGCGTGGCCACCTGTCGGGTGATGTGCAGTAGGCGATCCAGGTGGCGCGGGGGTTCGTCGATCAGCTCCGGATCGAGGAAGTTGGTGAGCACAACGGCCAGTCCACGCTCGGCTGCCAGGTCCGCTAGTTCCGCCACCGCGGCAAGCATCACCGGGTCGATTTTGTGATCCGGTGCGGGCCCGGTGTGCGCGGCCCAGCACAGTCCGATCCGGACGGCGCTGAAGCCCGCCGCTTCGATCAGGTCGAGTTCCTGCTCGCCGAGCGCTACGGTCCAACCCTTTTCGATATCGACGCCGAAGTCCGCCCCGATATTGACGGTGCGGGCGAGGCGGCGGTTGATGTCGTCAATCGACATGGGAAGGTCCCTTCGGCCAGGTGAGGCGGTGGTGTCGGAGGTCGTCGGCGAAGCCGCGCAGCCAGTCGCGTTCGGCGCAACGCAGGGCTCGGCCATAGAACTGATCGGTCAGAAAGATGGCGGGCACTTCGCCGAATTCGGTTATTGCCGAATCCAATTCGGCGATTCGGGTGTCGATCCGATCCGCCCGCTCGGTCACCAGGTCGATGACCTCGGCGCGGGGCAGCGCGAACATGAACAGCAGCGCGGTGGTGAACGCGACGTAATCGTGCGCCGGGTCGCTCAGCATCTCGCGCAGCCATTCGGTCAGGCGGGTCAGACCGGCGGGCGTGATCCGGTAGACGGTCCGCTCCGGGCGATTGCCCGCACGGGCGGTCTCGACCTCTTCGATCAATCGTTCGGTCAGCAAGCGAGGCAGCGCGTCGTACATTGACGCGTTCTTCAACCGCAGCACCTGATCGTGTCCGCGTTCCCGCATGACCGCTCGCATGTCGTAGACGTGCCGCGGCTGTTCGGCGAGCAACCCGAGCACAGCGATGGTGACCGGAGTGCGTAGCGAGCGTGGTGACATCGGCCTCCTTAGTCGAATTCGTCTAGTCGAGACCGACTATATTAGGTGGCTGCGAGATGTCCACAGCAATCGAACCGCTGTGACACCAAGGGAATTCAGGAGGCGCAAGTGGAAACGACCGTGGAACTCACCCGATTCAAGGTGGCGCCGGAGCAGGTGAGCGCCATGCTGACGGCACGGCCGGCGATGGTGGCCGACTTCGAATCCGACCGCGTCGGCTTCCTCGGCGCCCGCCTCATCCGGTTGCCGAACGACGAGTGGCTCGATGTCGTCGAATGGCGCTCGGCCGAGGACTACGCGGCATCCCGCGCCAAGGGGCCGAATCTCCCCGGACTCGCGGCATTCTTCGCGACAAAGGAATGAATCTCGCCCTGCACGACGCCGAGGTATTCGCGAACGCCGTAGTCCGTTACCGGACGGATCACGACTCGAGCCTGCTCGACGCATACTCGTCGACGTGTCTCGCTCACGTATGGAACTACCAGGCATTCGCGACGTGGTGGACCGAACTGGTGCACATCGCCGGAGACGCCTCGCACCAAGGCGAATTCCGGCACCGGATCGCCCGAGCAGACCTTACGCGCCTGTTCGAGTCCGGCTCGGCGAACCGGCTGCTCAGTGAGTTCATCGCCGGGCTGAACTAACCGGGCTGGTGGTGGGTGTAGAGCGGAAGGACGTCCGGTCGATACAGACCGTGCGCTCATCGGCTTTATCGAGCGATCGCGGGTGACCTTCACTGCCCGCGGTGACAACCTTCTGACCAGTGAGAACCTGCCAATTCCTGGACGCAGGACAGATCGACGATGTACACCGCGCGGCGCGGTGTCGTGGGCCGGGTCCGATTCGGGCGTGCCAAGCTGGCGGGATGAAGTCGGAGACGGCGGAAATCCTCGACATCCTCGATCAGGTCATGGCGATCGTGCGGGCGGGGCCGCAGGATCTGAGCTGGCAGTCTCGGTATGCGGATGAGGCGGAGCTGGTGGGGGATCTCACCGATCATTCGGAGCTGATTCGGCGGGATGACATGAGTCGGTTGCCTGATCTGAGGTTTCTGTTCCTCGTGACCGGCCCGCTGTGTGAGATCGCTGCCAGCAGTGGGTGGTTGGATACCTACACCGAGCTCGGGAACCGGTTCGATCGGTTGTATGGACGGTTGGCGTGATGCCCGGCTGGACTGCTCGGATCAACCTCGACCGGCACCCGAACAGCATTCTGACGGCCTACATTGCCTCGGGTACATGACATTTCAACGCGCTGACATGCCCGATGCTCGCTCACGCTTTCCGCTGTGCGGTGCCGACGAGGTCGAGCAGCTGTTGGGCGTTGGTTTCCGGAATGGCCTGTGCTCGGGGCGGGCGCGATGTCCGGACTGTTGATGTATTCGATTGCGCGGATGAAGATTTCGTCGGTCTCGTAGGGGAAGTCGGTGATGAAACGGGCACCGGTCCCTGATGTCTCTGGGGCCGGTGCCCGTGCGGCGTCACGGCTCGGCCCGACGGGGCGTGGCCGTGTGTATGGGTGCTATTGCGCTGCGGCGCGGATGATTTCGGCGACGGTTGCGGGCCGGGAGACGTAGACGGCGTGGCTTCCGGGTGTTTCGCGGACGGTCGCCCCCATGCGTTCGGCCATCGACCGCTGTGCGGCCGGTGGGATCATCCGGTCCTCGGTGACCTGCAGGTACCAGCTGGGCTTGACCCGCCAGGCGGCCTCCGTGATGGTGGTGCCGAGCGCGTCGACCCCCCAGGGGACCTGGGAGTCGGCGAGGAAGGCGGCGTCGGCATCGGACAGATCTCCGGCGAAGGAGTCGTGGAACTTCGCCCGATCGAGGAACAGGTAGCCCTCACGCGGCGGCAGGATCGGCGGCTGCGGACCGTCCTGCGGGAAGGTCGCGATCAGGCTGTTGACCGATTCGCCCTTGTCGGGCGCGAAGGCGGTGATGTAGACGAGCGCGGTGACCGCCTCGTGCAGACCGGCCTCGGTGATGACGGCCCCGCCGTAGGAGTGCCCGACCAGCACCGCGGGACCGTCGAGGTCATCGAGGACGGTCTTGACGGTGGCGGCGTCGTCGCCCAGGGACTTGGTGGCGTTCTGCACGACACGGACCCGGTATCCGTCACGGGTCAGCTCGTCGTACACACCGCGCCAGCCGGATCCGTCCACGAATCCGCCGTGGACAAGTACGACCGTCTTATCGGTTGATGGCATATCGGTTTCCTCAGCTCGAAGGATGTCGGACATGCCCGAGACTAAGGCTGTTGCGGCCGTGCGGAATCCGTCAAATGACGTACGCCGCCGATGCGACGCACTCAGCCCGATACCTGGTCGTCGCTGCCCGCCGCACGCTGTAGTGCGTCGCGCAGCGCGCTGCGGCGCGTGACCCCGAGTTTGTGGAACGCACGATGCAGATGTGTGGAGACGGTCCGGGCCGACAGGAACAGCTGTTCACCGATCTGCTTGTTCGTCATGCCCGCCGCCGCCAGTTCGACGACCGCCTGTTCACGCGCGGTGAGCGCAGCCGACCGCACCGACGGCGCGGCCTCGCCTGCGGCGCGGAGCTCGGCGTGTGCCCGCCGCAGCCAGGGTGCCGCCCGCAGCTCGGTGAAAATCTCCGCGGCGGTGCCGAGGTGGACCCTGGCGGCCGCGTTCGCGCGGTCGCGGCGCAGCTGTTCGCCGTAGAGCAGCTCGATTCGCGCTCGATCGAATATCCAGCGCTCCGTGCCGGGCAGGGCGAGTGCTTCTTCGAAGAGCGATCCGCTGTCCTCCGGCTGCGCGACCGCAAGGGCGGCGGTGGTGACCATGGCCAGCCGGGGTGAAAGCTCCTCCAGCCCAGCCGCTTTCGCGGCCCGAGCGTGTGCTCGAGCGTCCACGGTGCGTCCACCGCGGGCCGCGGCCTCGGTGAGGTCGAGCACCAGCCACAATGCGTGCGGGTTGTGCGGCACGAAGGTCCCGGGTGGGTTGACTGCGGCGGCGTGCCGATAGGCGTCGGTGAATGCCGAGTTCCCGAGGGCGTGCAGGCACCGGATATGCGAAGAGTAGTGGGCGAGGGTCAGCAGATTGCGCGGGGCGGCCCACATCAGCAGCTGTTCGGCGAGCTGCTCGACCACCGCCTCGTCCCCACGCGCTGCGGCGACCATGCCGCGCAGAAACTTCCCAGGCCCCGCCGTGGTCAGATATCCGAGCTCGTCGCACAACCGCAGCCCATCGGTGGTCACCTCGATCAGGTGATCCCATGCGCCAGTGAAGAAGTCGTCGATTCCGAGCAGGAAAAGCGCGTCGATCGCCTTGGCGACGGCACCGCCGTCATGGCCGTCGTCGATCACCCGCTGAAGCGGTTCCCGGATACGGCCGATCCGATCCAGATACGCACCCGCGGTTGCGACCCGGACGATGCGTACCGGGTCCGAAGAGAACCGCAGATCGTCCATCGCCGTATCGAGGTCGGCCAGCACCTTCGCACCTGTGTGCACCGGGTCGACGAACGATCCGCCGAGCAGTGACAGCGTGTCGGACGGGTCCGGTAGCACGCGGTCGAGGGCGTTTCGGATATCGGGCCACAGCTCTTGGCGGCCGCTGTAGAACCCGATGTAGAGGAGTGTGTGTAGGGCTTCGATGACCGTGTCCGGGTCATCGTGTCGGGTGTCGTCGGTGCTCTGCAATGCGGCCAACAGCAGTCGGCTCGCGGTCGCGACATCTCCCTCGGTATTGAGCAATTGGAAGGCCGCGGCCAGCGCCACCGCCAGCGATCGGCCGTGTGCCCCGGATTCCGGGACGGTGCGCAGCAATCGGCCGGTACCGGACACCTCGCCGGTGAGCAACGAGCCCAGATACGCCGCTCGCGCCGTGCGGCGCGCACGATCGGTGTCGGCCGGGCTGAGTTCGGCCGCGCGCAGCATGGTCGCCGTCGCGCGCACGCTGTCCCCGTCCCGCAGCATCTGCTGCGAGACGGTTTCGAGCAGCCCCGCGACCTCTTCGTTCGGGGTGGTGGCGGCTTGACCGAGGTGCCAAGCCCGGCGCTGCGGCGACCGGGTGAATGCATCCGCGAGAATTCGGTGCGCGGTCCTGCGTTCGTCGCTGGTCGACGACTCCACCAGCGCGGAGCGGATCAACGGATGCCGGAACTCGAGCCTGCCGGTACGCGGATTGGTCCGCACGATCCCCGCCCGCTCGGCTGGCTGCAGCGCACTGCGTCCCTCCGGAGTAGGGGCACAGTCCTCGAGCGCCATCCCGTTCTCGGTACCGGAGAGGACGACGAACAACAGCATCCGCCGGGTTTCATCCGGAAGGTGCTCGAGCCGGTCGGCGAACATTTCCTGCAATCGCCGCGTCAGCGGTGGCAAGTCGAACAGCCGAGCCGAGCCACGCTCGGTTTCCAGAGCCGCGGGCAGCTCCAACAGCGCCAGCGGATTCCCACGCGCATCCGCACGCAACCGCCCCCGCGCTCGCGCGGGCATCGCGGGAAACGCCGACACCAGCAGCTCCTCGGCGCTGCGATCATCCAGCGGCGCGACTTCGTGCACGCGAAACCCACTGCGGGTGAACGCATCACCGGCGTCGGTGCGCACTGCCGCCAGCAACCGGCTGCTCGCCCCGGTCAGACGCCGCAGTGCGTAGATCAACGCCATACTGCTGGACAAATCCAGCCACTGCACATCATCGACCACCAGCAATACCGGCGAACCCTCGGCGGCAGCCCGCGACCGCAGCAACGCCAGCGTCGCCGCACCTGCAAGGAGCTGCGAGGGGAGAGTGCCTGCCGCCAAACCCATCACCACGCGCATCGCGTCACGGTGCGGGTCCTCGAGCTTGTCGATGAACTCGACCGTCGGCTGCAGCAACTGGTTCAAGGCCCCGAACTGGAGCTCGGCTTCGAACTCGAGCGCGGCCGCCCGCAATACGCGCGCCCCATGCCACGACGCGACCTCGACGGCGGCATTCAACAGCGCGGTCTTACCAACACCTGGTTCACCGGTCAGCACGAGCACGTTGTCCCCACCGCACGCGTCCGCGACGAAGGAGGAGAGCAACTCGATCTCGACCTCGCGACCGAACAGCATCGGGCATCACACTCCGAACCTCACACCAGTCTCGCCATGAGGTGATGTCACAGGAAGCTTAGGACAATCGCCAAGTCCGCAAGAACAATCAGTTCGTGCGCGAATGACACTGGTTCGGTCGGAACCGGCTACCGAGCTGTGGCCGGTCACCCGATACGTACCGGCGGGTTGCGCTGGTCGATGCCCGACGTACGTGTCGCTCTTGTGGTCGGCGATTTCACTGCGCGGACCGCGAGATTCGACCGGCTGCCGCACCTGAGAAGTACCCTCGAATTATCCACATGAGCAGGTAACGCAGTCACTGCCGCAAACAGGTGAGATGGTTTGCGGTGTATGTGGCGAAAGGATGGTCCTTGGTGTTTTCCGGACCGTTGCGCGGCCGAAGCGAACCGATGACCAGGGCGCTGGCCGTGCTGCGCGGCGCCTGCCGACACGGCGCAGGCGGCATCGTCACGGTCTGCGGCCCGCCCGGTATCGGCAAGACCGCGGTGTTGTCGGAGATCTGCCGCCAAGCCGCACGCATGGGAATGCGCGTCGCGTCGAGCCGGTGCGAGGACATCGACGACTCCCGCCCGGGGGCGCCGGTGTTCACCCTGCTCCGCAGCGGACGCGACCCGCTCCTCGCCCCGGCCGCCTACGACCGCCTCCTCGACTGCGCCGCTGACCCGCTGGTGTTCGTCGAGGCGGTGACATCCGAACTGGAAGCGCTCGCCGCCAGCGCCCCGATGCTCATTGCCATCGACGATCTGCACCGGGCCGACCGCGCCAGCCGTTCGATCCTCCGAGAGCTGCTGTCACGGTTGACGGGGTTGCCGATCGTCTGGGTATTCACCACAGGCAAGGACGATCTCGGCCCCGATCTGCTCGCCTACGACGTGAGCAACGTCGAACGACTGGACCTGGCGCCGCTGACGCGGGCGGACCTCGTAGCGATCGCCCAGGATCGACTGGGACGCATACCCGGCGAACGAGTGCGCGGATATCTCGACGCCATCGGCGGCAATCCACGGCTGGGCGTACAGCTCATCGACAATGTCGCACGTGCCGCTGCCCGCAACGAATCCGACACCGTGGCAGTCGAATTCAGCGCAGCTGTCGCTGCACGCCTCGCGCAGCTCGGCGATACGGCGCGTGGCATGGTCCACATGGTCGCTGTCGCCGACCGGCCGGTGCCGATACAGCATCTCGTCGTGCTCACCGCATCCACTTCGGCGCAGGGCTGGTCGGAGTCGCTCACCGAGGCTCTCGAATCCGCTCTCGTGCATGCCGATGCGGACATGCTGACCTGTCGCCACGACGTGGTGCGCGAGTCGGTATACGCCTGCATTCCCAAGACTCGCGCCCGCGCACTGCATCGCACCCTCGCCGACTACTACCTCACCGAGGTCACCGACCCCCTCCACGCCGCGTCGCATGCGCGGGCGGCGGCCACCCCCGGAGATCTCACCAGCGCGGCGGCACTGATCTCCACAGCCGAGACCCTGATGCCGACGAATCTCGATGAAGCCGGTGAATTGGCGGCGCTCGCCTTCCGAACCGTCGGACCCGACCAGCCCGAATGGCTCGATCTCGGCCGCCGTTGCCTCGCAGTGCTGTGCCGCACTCAGCACTCCGCCGAAGCGATCGCCGTCGCCGACCTGATACTGGCCCGCCTCGATGACGACAACCTCATCGCAGAGGTGGAAACCCAAGCAGCCCAGGCACTGTGGCTGGGCGGACGCATTGCCGATCTGATCGCGCGCACCGAGCGTGTGCTCCGGCAGCGAACACTGCTTCCCGAGGCCGGTGCGCGCCTGCGGGCCGCCTCGGCCCTGGCGAACACCTACGTGGCGAAGGGCAGCGACGCCATCCGATGCAGCGAAGCCGCGCTTGCCCATGCCCGCACGGTCGACGACCCCAAGGCCATCGCCCTGGCCCTGCAGGCGGCCGGGGAGGCCGCCAAGAACGACGCGCGCCACCGCACCGCGCTCGCCTATTTCCGGGAGCTGCGCGCGCTCGGTGGCGTCTCGTATCTCGCAGAGGAAATCACCGAACTGCAGTTCCTGGATCGATACGACCACGCCCAGGCGCTGCTCGATCAGGCCCGCACCGACCGCCGCACCGCGGTCGAACCGATACTGCCCGCCCTGAGCTGCACGCAGATGTGGCAGGACTTCAACCTCGGCCGCCTCGACGAGGCCGACGCCGCAGCGGGCGCCCTGACTGAATCGAGCCGCCAGCTCGGCAATACGAACCACATCCTCGACGCGATCATGGTGCGCGTCTCGGTGGCGCTGCTGCGCGGTGATACCGATGCCGCCGCCGCGCACATGCTGATCGCCCAGGACATCTCCCGCAGCGACGACAGCACCCGCAGACCTGTCGTCGGCGTCATGAGCGGCTGGGTCGCCGCCGCGCGCGGCGATTTCCCCACTGCCCTCGATATCTGGCGGCCGGTCCTGGACGGCGCCGGTGAATGCAATGGCTATTGGCCGCTGTGGCCCTGCTGGACCGGCGTGTTCTTCAAATTCGGCAACGCGGCACTGGATCGCGAATTCACCTCCGCGACAACCGATGTCGCGCAAATAGCCGCGATCCGCAATCCAGGTGTCGCCAGCTTCGAGGGCATGGCGCTGAATCTGCGGGGGCGCAATGCCGGTGATCTGGATCTGATCGGCCAGGCGGCGTTGGTCCTCGCCCGCAGCCCGCGCCCGCTGTTGCGCGCGGGCGGAGCCGAATCCCACGGCCGTGCCCTGCTCGCCGCCGGGGACCGCATCGGCGGACTCACCGCACTCGATCACGCCTGGGATGAATTCCACAGCATGGGTGCCCGGGCCAAGACCACCGAGATCCAGAAGGTCATGCGGGAAGCCGGTGCCCGCCGCGCGAAGTGGTCTGCTGTGCCGACACGAGCCGCCAACGGCTGGGCAGCGCTAACCCCATCCGAACGCCGGGTGGCCGCCCTCATCGGCGCAGGCCACACCAACAAGTCCGCGGCCGCCGAACTCGGCATCTCCGTCAATACGGTCGGTACCCATCTGCGGTCCGCCTTTGCCAAACTCGGCATACAGTCACGAGTCCAGCTGGCCAACATATTGCACAGCGTTCCCGCGAGCTGACCTCGCACCCGGCGCCGGGCGGGGTCACGTATGCAGGTGATAGAGCGTCATCAGCTCGGTCCACGAATTCATCGGCCTTGCCATCGAATAGTCACACAAGCTCAGAGCCCAGACCGGAACGAACCATCGAGATGAACGCGAAATCGATTCGCGATTCCGTGTCGAGAAGCCCGCACCGGCTCCGTCTACCGGGTGCAGGGTTACGACAGGCGTAGCCCACGACACCGGGAGAGCACCAATGACGATCCAACGCATGGAGAACGTGGGCATCGTGGTCGATGACCTCGAGGCTGCTACTGCGTTCTTTGTCGAACTCGGCATGGAGCTGGAGGGCAACGCACCGGTCGAGGGCCGTTGGGCGGACCGTGTCGTCGGGCTCGACGGCATCCGAGTCGACGTCGCGATGATGCGCACACCGGATGGCCACGGCCGACTCGAGCTGATGACGTTCCGCACGCCGGCAGCGATCATCGCTGAGCCGAAAATCGCACCGGCGAACACGCTGGGCATACGCCGCATCATGTTTGCCGTCCAGGACATCGAGGACGTCATCGCCCGCCTGCACACCCACGGCGCCGAACTCATCGGCGAGCTGGAGCAGTACGAGGACAGCTATCGACTCTGTTACCTCCGCGGCCCCGAAAACATCATCGTCGCACTGGCCGAGCAGCTCAGGACGGCTTGATGGCTGTCAGGTATTGCGTGCTGTCGAACATTTCCGCCAGCGGCTCGGGGACCGGTGCCAGGGGACGGTCGTAGCGGGTGGCCAGTTCGCGCAGGCCCAGGCTCGAAGTGGTCCAGCCGTGGGTGGTGAGCAATTCGGCCGGATCGGTGCGGTCGTCGGTGTAGAACAGCGACGCGAGGTCGACCTTGCCGAACGGGGTGTCCTTCAGGAGTTCCGACTCCTGATCGGCGATACGGCAAATATCGACGGTGGTGTCGATGGTCTCCACCGCCAGTCTGCTACCGGGTGCCGAAAGCCGACCGATTCTCGCGAACAAGGCATCTTGTGCGGCGCCTGGCAGATATGGCAGCAACCCTTCTGCCGACCATGCGGTGGGCGAGGTCGGGTCGAAGCCTGCCGCGACGAGCGCCGCGGGCCAGTCGTCGCGCAGATCAACGGCCACCTCGTGCCGGTCCGACCTCGGCTCGGCGCCGGATTCGGCGAGCACCTGACGTTTGAACTCCAGCACTTTGGGCTGGTCGATCTCGAACACGACCTCGTCCCTCGGCCAATCCAGCCGGTAGGCCCTGGCATCGAGCCCGGCAGCCAGGATCACTGCCTGGGTCACTCCGGCCGCCGCCGCGGACAGGAAGAAATCGTCAAAGAACTTACTTCGATATCCGATGAACCCAGAGGTGAACGGGATCTGCGACCACAACGTCGGATCGGTGATCAGTCGGTTCATGTCCGAATCGCTGGATGCCACCACGAACGGGGCGGCGTATTCGTCATGGACCAGGGCATCGGGCCGTTTCGTCTCGATCGCGCGCGCGGCCGCGACGCCGAGCGCGGTCATGCCGACGCTGCTCACAATGTCCCAGGTATCGCCTTCGGTACGCATAATGCCGTCCTCGGAGTGTCCTGAAGGCCATGGCCGACAAGTCGGAATCCAGGGTTGCGCTCGAGCGAGGAAAGGGGAGCCCTCTTGTCGGCGTGGCGAACATACTGCTGTCGATGGGTAGAGCTGGTTATCAACTTGATCATACGACCCGAGTGGACCGCGGTGTGGACACCCGGATGCAACTGCCCTGCCCTGGGGCGATCTCCCAGGACTCGCAGCCGACCCGAACTGCGGCCTGCTCCCGTTCCCCGTTTGGCGGCTCGCACCCGGCGCGCGGCTAGGGCACCAGCAGATACCACTCCGCGAACGGGCCCTGGATCGGCCACGTGTCGGCCATGATCTTGGCGGGTCCCATCCCCATCCACAGGTCCACGGTCACCGTGGCGCCCGGCGCCGCATCGGTGTGCACATACACCTCTTGCGACCGTGCGCCCGCAGAGCCGACCCAGCCCAGCATCACGTGATTGCCGCACGGCCCGCGCTGATAACCCAGTGGTGTCACGTGCGCCAGCACGTGGCCGGGCTGATGCGGTGCGGCCTCCACCGCCACGCTGATCGCGCCGGTACAGAAATTCGCATCGCCGAAGGTGTAGAGCGTGGTGCCGAGCGGCGCCCATTGCGGTAGCGGATCCGCCTGCGCTGGCGTCGCCAGTATTCCGCATACCAACGCACCGACCCCGGCCGTCGCCGCGACCCCCGCCGCTCGCCGCACTGTCATCAGTCGATGTCCTTCCCGCATAACGATATTCGCGGCCGTACTACCTGCTCCGGCAATATGGCCCGGATGGACCCCGCGACATCGCAGGGGCGCGTAGCGGAAGTCGTTCCGTCAGTTAGCGTATCGAACCAGATCGACCGCGTGAAGCGTTCTCGTAGACGCCGGGGCGTGGCGATCATCTCATCGAGATCCCTTGGCCGGTATCGGTTCTGCCCGATACCGGTGGCCCCGGCGGACACGTTCCACCATCCGGCCACGGTTCTTCCCCCTCGGTTCGTCTGGAATCGACTCGGCTGACCGGCGGGACGTTCGAGTCCGTGTCGGCCTCGCCTCGGAGCGTGATACCGAACTCGGCGGCCGACGCCGTTGCTACCGCGCGATCGGCCGGGGGTAGGGGCTGTGCATGGTCAGCCAGCGGATGTCGAGGTCCTGTTCGAGGTAGTCCATTCGGTTGTTCCAGAATGCCTGCAGGTGGGGCAGTGCCAGATGTCTGTCGAGGTCGGCTTTCGATCGCCATACCTCGTAGAAGACGAACGTGTCCGGGTCGTTCTTGTCCTCGTGGAAGTGGTACTCGAGTGCGCCGTCCTCGGCCCGAGTCGGTGTGACGAACGACAGCAGCAGTTCTCGGAGTTCGGCGGCGCGCTCCGGTTTGGGGCGGGCGAAACCGACCAAGGCATAGGGTGTGTCGACGGAAGGTACGAAATCTGTCATACCTCGGACGGTAGCGGGGCTCGAGGTACGATGCAAGCCATACCTTGTGTGAGGAGATTTCACCGTGTCGGACAGTGACGAACCGACCTTGGCGGATATGGATCTAGGCGCGGTGTTCTCCGCATTGGCGGACCGGCACCGTCGCAGGGTGGTACTCACCTTGTTGGCCGCGCCCGATGGAACCGAGCGGCATTGCAGCTCATTCGGTCTGCCGGTGTCGAAAGCCACGCTCACGCACCACTTTCGAGTATTGCGTCAGGCCGGTCTGATTCGTCAGGTGAATCGAGGCAACAGCAATATGGCCCAGTTGCGGCGGGGCGAGTTGGCGCAACGCTTCCCGGCCCTGATCGAACTTCTCCGCACCGAGATGCAGACCTCCACGGTGTCAGGCGATCACGACAGCACTTGACCGGGCCTGCCTCATTCGGTCCGGCCGAGTGCACGGTGCTGAACGAGGTGTCGTTTACCTTGTGCGAGAGCGGTATTCATGCCACCGCTCCGTAGCGGTCTGCACGGCTTCCTCGTCTTCGATTGCGTGCGCCCCAGAAGCACCGGCTGCTCCGAGAACCACCCCGTTATCGGTGATCAGGACGCCACCGGCGAATGGAATGAAGTCGCCGTCGTGGAGGTGTTGGATGCTGCCGCCCGCGCCAGGCCCGGCAGCATCCGCTGCTGCCGCTGAACGGTCGCGAGTCGCGTGGTCAGAGTATGGGTGCCTTGACCACTGGGCACGGGGTGGTCAGCAGTGCGGGATCGGTGGCGAGTCCGGAGGTGATGAGCGCGGTGGCGGCGAGATTGAGAACGTGGGTGTCGGTGATGTCGGATCGGATATCGCCGGTGGCGGCGCGGCGTTCGAATTCCTCGGCCGCTGCTCGCGCGTCGGAGATGTGCGGGTCGGTGGCAGTGCGATCCTTGGCGCCCGCCGATACGAACGCCTCCCAGATCAGCAAGTCGACTGAGCCGTCGAAGAGATCTTCCGCGTCCACTCCGCCGCGTATCGGGCGATCGAGCACTTGGGCGACCCGGTGCAAGACAAAGGTGGCCTGTTGAACGCCGAATGCAAGTGCGATGGTTCCCGCGCCGGCGCACCAGGGACGCCCTGCCTCACCGACTCGCTGTCGTCCGAGTCCACTTGCTGTGGGAGGGTTCGGGATGAACAGGGGCGCTTCGAATCCGAGTGCCACCGACCGGCCTGCCCGGAGGTCGGTCGCGAGACATGTGACGAGATCATCCAAGTCGCGGCCGCCGCTGGCGTCGATTCCGGCGATTCGCCACCAGCCGACATTCGCCAGTTTGCCGACATCGACCGCGGCGACAACCAAATTCTCCGGTCGCATGTCAGCACCATAGTCCCGAGTGCCCCGCAATCGGCTCGGCCGGACCGGTGCATCCACCCGAGCATTGCTCGATTCTGGCCGACGTAACCGTGCTCCGCACCACAATGCTCTTGCCGAGTGTTGCGGTAGCTGGTTGCGGTTGGCAATATTGGCTGCCGTATGCCGTTGGTTTCCGATTTCGCGTATGACAGTCTTGATGGCTTATCTGTTGGTGATGCGCTGGGTGCTCAGTTCTTCGTGCCCGGCTGCTCCGTAGCTGATCTCCTCGCGGGGCGACCGCCAGCGGCTCCGTGGCAGTGGACCGACGACACCGAGATGGCCTGTTCGGTGTACTCGGAAGTCCGTGGCCGCGGCTACGTCGACCGGGATGCGCTCGCGGCCGCATTCGCTGATCGGTGCGAACCGTATCGTGGCTACGGCGGCGGCACAGTCGTTGTGCTGCACGAGATTCGCGATGGGCGCCCCTGGGGCGAAGCGGCCGGAGCTGCTTTCGATGGGCGCGGATCGTGGGGAAACGGAGCCGCGATGCGGGTCGCCCCGCTCGGGGCGTACTTCGCTGGAGATCTGCGTCGAGCGGCCGCGCAGGCCGCGCTCTCCGCTGAGGTCACCCATCGGCACCCGGAAGCGATCGTAGGTGCCATGGTGGTTGCCGCCGCGGCGAGCCATGCTGCGGCGACGCGTGGAAAAGGCTGTGTACCAAGTGAATTACTGCACGTTGTCGAGCCGTATCTGGTCGATGGTCGGACCGCGGACGGTGTCCGGCGAGCTCGGAAGCTACTCGGCCGATCGGTAGCCGAAGCAGCTTACGAACTCGGCAACGGCGCGCAGGTCAGCGCTCAGGACACGGTGCCGTTCACGCTGTGGGCAGCGGCTACCTTCCTCGACGACTATCCGGCCGCCGTTACCGCATGCGTCGAGGCCGGTGGGGATGTGGACACAACGGCCGCGATCGTCGGTGGAATCGTGGCAGCACACACCGGGATCGGAAGTCGAGGCACGACGCGCGGAATACCGGAACAGTGGTTGTCGGCGCGTGAGCCCCTGCCCGACTGGGCGACAGCCTGACACCGATCATCAGCAAACGCTCGGTAGTGCCGCATATCGGTTGTCAGCTGGTCCGGGAATTCGTTTGCGACGGCGAGCCGAGTGTCCCGCCGATCATGAGGCAGATCATTCGATTGCTGTTGTCGGCCATGGCGGCGAACTGTCGACGTCGTTTGTTGATGAAGGCTGGCGTGTTCGGGCCGGTGCCTGTGTGTCGATCAGTTGGTTCGCAGTGGGACGCCGTCGTGGTGGGCTCCGATGACGATGCCGGCGAGGACGGCGGGTTCGTCGTGGTCGTTGCGGCAGCAGGCACTCGTCGAGCAGCCGAAATTCGTCGGCAAACCGCGCTGGGATTCACCCGTGAAGTCAATAGTAGAAAATTTCAACTTATAAGTAGTTTTTATCTACCTTCTGTGCGATACGATGGTGGTATGCGGAGCTACGACCAGTACTGTTCGATCGCCAAGGCGCTCGACGTTGTGGGAGACCGGTGGACGCTGCTGATCATTCGTGAGCTTCTGCTGCAGGGTTCGTGCCGCTTCACCGATCTGAAGAATGGGCTGCCCGGTGTCGCCGCCAACCTGTTGTCGACCCGACTGCGGGAGCTCGAACAGGTCGAACTGATCAGCCGAGAGGATGCGCCGCCGCCTGTAGCGACCACCCTCTATCGGCTCACCGAGACCGGACTGGCACTGGAGCCCGCGCTGAAGGCCTTGGGGCTCTGGGGTCTTCGCTATATGACGGATATGCGGCCCGAGGACGCCTTCCTGGCGCAATGGCTCGCCTACGCACCGGCTTGGTTCGTCGCCGACATCGATCCGGAGGCGCCGTCGGCGATCATTCAGCTCTGCTCGGGCGGTACACATGCCGTCGTCGAGGTCGGCGCGGGGCGGGTCGATTCGCGCATCGGTGAGGTCGCCGATCCCGACCTCATCCTCGATGGACCACCGCCCGCGGTGCTCGGAGTGCTCACGGGCGTGATCGATATCGAGCAGGCCATGCAGCTCGGGCTGACCACCCGTGGCCGCCGCGACGTGCTCACCCGTCTCCGCCCCGTCGGGAGGGAAACGGGCCATCCGTGAATTGCCCGGCGCAGGCGCCGGTACAACAAGAAAGAACGGATATGACAAATACACAAATCCCGGCCCAGTACGCGACCGGCGTGTCCCGGATCAACATCGAGCGAGCCCTCGTCGCGGCGGGAAAGGACCTCGATCGGCTCGAGGCTGCCGATCTCGCGCTACTCGAGGATTACCACGCCAGCGGACGCATCGCGACCCATCAGCTCGCGGAATTGCTCGACCTGACTCCCGCGACCGAGGTGCTCGATGCGGGCACCGGCATCGGTGGCACCGCCCGGTATCTCGCAGCCCGCTTCGGCTGCCGCGTCACCGGCGTCGATATGGTCGCCGAATACTGCGACACCGCGCGCTGGCTCAATCGCCTCGTGGGCATGGATGATCGGATCACCATCCGCCAGGCCGACGTAACCGAACTTCCTTTCGCTGCTTCCACTTTCGAGGTGGTAATCAGCCAGCACGTCCAGATGAACGTGGCCGACAAGGACCGGCTCTACCGCGAGGCACGCAGGGTTACCGCCGAGGGCGGCCGACTCGCCGTGTGGGACATCGTCGCCGGTGACGGCGGCGCGCTGGACTATCCGCTGCCCTGGGCGGAAGGACCCGAGCACAGTCACCTGGCCACTCCTGAGAAGTTGCGTGCGGTAATCGAGTCGGCCGGCTTCGCCGTCGAGCACTGGGCGGACCTCACCGCGACAACAGTGACAACGATGCGCACCGTGCTGGCGATGCCGCCCAGTCCGCTCGGACTGCACGCATTTGTGCCCAACTTCCGCGCAAGAGCCGAGCACCTCACCGATGCACTGGCCGACGGACGCCTGCGGGCCGTTCAGGCTGTCGCCAGGGCGAAGTAACGAACACGATCCGCGCCCGAGCCGGGGCTGCCGACCGGTCGAGAGAATTGCCGATTTCGGCAATGTCTCGACGCCAGAAAGTTCCGATCGTGGGCAGTATCCTCACCCGCATGGGCCGCCTTCGCTCGATTCTGGGCAGCACTCTGTTCGCGATCGTCGTGCCCGGCACGGTCGCGGGTCTGCTGCCCTGGTTGATCACGGGCTGGCACAGTTCGCACGTACCCGCGGCGCTCCGTCTGGTCGGTGCGGCTTTGATCGTCCTTGGGCTTCCGGTCCTGCTGGACGCCATCTACCGGTTCGCCATCGAAGGATCGGGCACGCCCGCACCGATCGCACCGACCCGACATCTGGTCGTCGGCGGCCCGAACCGCTTCGTCCGCAACCCGATGTACCTCGCGGTCGTGGCGATCGTCTTCGGCCAGGCGCTGCTCCTGGGCCAGTGGTCACTGGCCTGGTACGGGCTTATTGTCGCGGCGGGCCAAGCGCTGTTCGTTCGGTTCTATGAGGAACCCACCCTGCAGCGCGCATTCGGTGTCGAATACGAGCGGTACCGGGCGGCCGTACCCCCATGGGTACCTCGGCTCACACCGTGGCACCCGGATGAGGAGACGAGGTAGTCCGCTCGGCCTGGCGGGGATTTCGGCGCGGGACCGGGTAGGAGTACCGCACCGAGTCCGGGCCGAAGCGGCGGTTTCGAAGTCGCCGGATGCAACAGGTTGCGCAGTCCAGATGTGGTTGGCAGATAGGTGGCACCGTCCCTCTCGCGAACTACGCCAGGGTGTCTCTTACGAAGGGCTGCGGCGCTATCGTCCGGTTCAACGGCAGGATGGAGCCTGCGATGCTGACCTGATCGCTATCGGTCCAGGTTGTCTGCCCTGTCCCGCAGGTAACGCTGTTCGGGCAGGCTTGTGGTACGCCGGGCCGCTACTCGGTAGTTCGCTCGAGCTGCGGCGTATTCGCCTGCCTGCTCTTGTAGGTGGGCGCGGACGGCGTAGAGGCGGTGGTGACCGGTGATCCGGGGATCGCGGTCCAGTGTTTCCAGCAGTTCTAATCCGGCCTGAGGGCCGCGGGTCATCGCGACCGCGACAGCGTAATTGAGTGTAACCATGGGGTTCGGTGCGATCCGGCGGAGAATTCCGTACAGGATGCGAATCTGTTCCCAGTCGGTGTCCTCGGCTCGGGGCGCCTGGACGTGCAGCGCGGCGGTAGCTGCTTGAAGCTGGTACGGACCGAGCGGCGAGGAGGACATCGCATCGGTCACCAGCGCGACGCCTTCGTCGATCAGGGTGGCGTCCCACCGGTTCCGGTCTTGTTCGGCCAACGGTATGAGGGCCCCGCCTGGGCCGGTGCGGGCCGAACGGCGGGCGTCGGTCAGCAGCATCAGCGCCAGCAGCCCGGCGACTTCACCGTCGTCCGGCAAGGATCGGTGCAGCATGCGCGTGAGCCGGATCGCCTCTGCGGTGAGCTCACCGCGGTGCAGGTCGGGTCCGGAACTGGCGGTGTAGCCCTCGTTGAAGATCAGGTAGAGCACATGCAGGACCGCATCCAGCCGCTCAGCCCACTCCTGAGCACCCGGCATCGCGAACGACGCTCCGGTGGCCTTTATCCGCTGCTTGGCACGACTGATCCGCGGCCCCATGGTGGCCTCCGGCACGAGGAAAGCCCGCGCCACCTCGGCAGTGGTGAGTCCGCCGACCGCCCGCAACGTCAGCGCGACCTGCGAAGTAGGGGTCAACGCAGGGTGGCAGCACAGGAACAGCAGCGCGAGCGTGTCGTCCTGATCGCCGGAGTTTTCGTCGCCGGGCGGCGGCAGGAGGTCGGTGTCCGGCGTCTCCCGCATCGCTGCGGTGACCTCGCGGCGGCGGCGTGCCTGCTCACTGCGTACCTGATCGACCAGTCGGCGGGCGGCGACGGTGACCAGCCAGGACCGCGGGCTCTCCGGGATGCCTTCAACGGGCCACTGGGTCGCCGCGGCGAGCAACGCCTCCTGGACCGCGTCCTCGCACTCCTCGAACCCGCCGTAGCGGCGCAGCAGCGTGCCGAGGACCTGCGGCGCCAGTTCACGCAGCAGGTCCTCGAGCCGTTCGGGCGTGCTCACATCTCCATCCCGGCCGAGTCCATCAGCGGTCGCACCTCCACGCCGCCGATCTCACCGCTCGATATCAGGGTGGCCAGTTCCACGGCGCGCTCCCGGCTTTCGCAGTCGACCAAGTACTGGCCGGCGACATGATCCGGGGTCAGCAGATACGGCCCCTCGGTCACCGTCACCACGCTGTCCCGAACCCGTACCACGGCGCTGATGGACGGATCGGCGAATACGTAACCGCTGATCAGTTCCCCTGTCTGCTCGGCTGCGGCCAGGAACTGCTCGTGGTCGAACTCTGCTCCCGGTAGGGCCGCGGCGCTCAGATAGAGATTCAGTAGGAACTTCACCGCGTGCTCAGCCGTCGGCCGTGCCCGCGAAGACCACCGGCCGCACCTCGATGCCGAGGCCCTCGACGCCGGCGTCCGGGATGAGCGCCGCCAGCTCGAAGGCACGCTTCTGGCTGTCGCACTCCACCAGGTAGTAGCCGCCGAGGTACTCCTTGCTTTCGAGGTAGGGCCCGTCGGTCACAGCCGCGACGCCGCCCCGGACCCTGACCACCGCGCTCTGCGACGGGTCGGCCAGCGCGGTGGTGCTGATCATTTCCCCGGACTTCGTGATGGTTTCCATGAACGCGCCGTGGCCGCCCATCACCGCGTTGCGCTCCTCCTCCGTCAGCGCATCCCAGATCTGCGGGTTGCTGTGCATGATCAACAAGAACTTCACGTTGTCTCCTTCGATGGTCGGGCAGCGCCCCTCGGCGCCGTTCACCATCAAGTCGGAGCCGTTAGCGCATTCTTGCGGCACCGGACCGCAAAAATCTGCCGCCGACTCCGACTACCCCTCCGAAGAGCGCCCCACCTGGACGTTCCGAATTAACGGCGATCACCGGAGTATATGAATGAACCTGCCACGCATCGGCGTCAGCCTGCCGTACATCGACCCTTACGCCGGCCCCGACGCAGTCGTCATGGTGGCGCAGGCGACCGAACGGCTCGGATTCCACGCCGTGTCCGCCAGCGACCGGCTTCTGATCCCGACTGGAGAACACTGGAACAACGACGCCGGCCTGCCCGAGTCCCACGCCTGGGACTCACTGGAGATGCTGACCTGGGCGGCCGCGCACACCCGGCGGATCCGCATGACCACCGACATCGTGAACTCGATCTTCCAGCCGCCCATCATCCTGGCCCGCAGGCTGGCCACGCTCGACCGGCTGTCCGGGGGGCGGCTGGACGTCGGTGTCGGCCAGGGCGGCGGCACGCGGGTGCCGCCGTTCTACATCCCCGAGGAGTTCACCGCCGCAGGCGTGCCGGTCGGCCGCAGAGGAGCCGGATTCGTCGAGCACATCGCCGCGATGCGGGCCTGCTGGGCCCCCGACCCCGTCGAGTTCCGTGGTGAGCACTACCAGATCCCGCCGTCCATGGTCGGCCCGAAACCATCCGGAAACACCATCCCCCTGTTCATCGGCGCGATCACCCGCCAGACCATCGAACGGGCAGCCCGTATCGGAGACGGCTATATCACCACCGCTGTCGACTGGGACGACACCCATACACACGTCAGCTGGTACCGCGCCGCCGGCGGCACTGGCACCGTCGTGGTGAACGTGATCCCGGCCCGTCATCAACTCTCTCCCAGTGCCTTCACCGACGCCGTGCTCAACGAACTCGACCAGGCCGCGGCCGTCGGCGCTGATGAGATGCACATCGCGCTCCATCTCCTGTCCTCCGCCCCAGAGCAGCAGGTTGAACTGTTGGAAGCGCTTGCGGCCGAACTCGACCTGCCAACGTTCCCCCGGTGACAGACTCGACCTCATGTCCCATGGACGGCAGAATCGCATCGCTGGATCGGCTGGTTGCCTGAACTACATCCTGTCCGCCTACCTGGCCTCAGCCACATGACATCTCAACCATCGGCATGCCGATGTGTGTGCGTATTCCAGGGCGGACTTCAGCATCGGGCGGCTGCCGTGGTCGTAACCGGATGGTCGGGCCGGTACGACCCGCCGGACCAGCCGAGCCGAGGTCACGCTGTTGCCGCGGCCGTCGGCTGATACTGCAGGGGGAGGAGTGTCGGTACCACGGTGCGATGTCTGGGAGCGGTTGGCGGGCATACGTTTCCGGCATGCGAGTGGTGATAGTTGCGATGCTGGTTCTGATGTGCGGTGGGATCGGCGGTGGAATGGCCGAAGCGCAGCCTCCGCAAGCGGATCCGGGGCAGGAACAGGTGGCGTTCGACAGCGACGGGGTGACGCTGTACGGCACGGTCTATCGTCCCGCAGGTGCCGGGCAGCATCCGGGGATTGTGCTCGTCGGCGGATCGGGGCCGGGGCCGGGGGCGGAATACCGGCCAGAGGCAGAAGCCTTCGTGCGGGCGGGCATAACCACGCTGGTCGTGGACAAGCGCACGGTCGGATACTCCACTCGCCGCCGGAATTTCGGAGTGCTGGCCGACGATGCGCTCGCCGGGGTGCGGCTGCTGCGGAACCGACCCGATGTAGCTGCCGAGCATGTCGGGTTGTGGGGGTTCAGTGAGGGCGGCTGGGTGGCGATGCTGGCGGCGTCGCGGTCTACGACGGTGGGATTCGTGGTCACCATCGGTGGCTCCGGCGTGACACCCATGCGCACCCAGACCTGGCTTCTCGCGAATCTGCTACGGCACAAGGGTATTTCGGGAGGCCTGTCGGATGCGGTGAGCGGACCGGGCGCGGCCGTGGTCGACGGAGCCGGGGTGTTCCCGGAGGCGGACTACGACCCGCTGCCGGCGCTGCGGCAGGTGCGTGTGCCGGTGCTGGCCCTGTGGGGTGACCACGATATGAAGGTGCCGGGCGCCGAGAGTGCCACGATCTATCAGCGGGAACTCGCGACCGCAGGAAATCATTCGGTCACGACGCGTTTCGTGCCGAATGCCGGGCACAATGGGCATCGGACCACCGACGGCTTCGACAGGGTCGGGGGAGAGCTGTTCGAGGACAAGCCACTTGGCGAACTCGGCCCCGGCTATGCCGACGTGATCACCGACTGGATCCATTCGGTCGCCGCAGATCAGGCGCCGCCCAGCGGGGCCGCGCCGGCCCCGGCCCAGGCCATGAGCAGCCGCGCACCGGGCGACCACCCCGGTCTCGAGTACGCGGCGCTGGCCGCGCTGCTCCTCGGCTTCGCCGTCTACCCGCTGTCGACCATCGGGCGGATGATGCTGCGGCGCAAGCTATCCGGTGGTGCTCGGGAGGTTCGATGGGCGGCCCGGGCGGTGTCGGTCACCGGGCTTCTGGCGGCGCTGGGCGGCGTGGTCTATGTGGTGGGGATATTGGCGGTGGGTAGTCAGATGCCGCCGACGTCATTCGCGGCCGGGCAGCCGCTGCCTTGGCTGCTGGTGCGCGGGCTGACCTTGGCGGTGCCCGTGGCGGCAGTCGTCCTGGGAGTATCAGGGTGGCGGGCGCGAGGCCGGATGGATGCACTGCTGCGCTGGCAGACAATTGTGCTGTTCGCGGCGGCGGCGGCCTTTGTGCCGTGGGCGCTGCACTGGCAATTGCTCCCCAGATGAGCCGGTTTCAGTCGGAAACGTTCCGAATGCACTCTTCTGTTGCTGGGCGGGCGATCTGAGCAGTGAGATCCACTGCGGTGCAGACTGTCCGATCATGCCGCGGGACGCGCGTTCCCGTGGTGACAAACTCGACCTCATGTCGTATTGACGACAGAATTGCAGCTCTGGATCGGTTCGGTGGGCCACCTGAACTACATCCTGTCCGCCTACATGGTCGTCCACCGCCGTCGATCTCGGCGACGGTCAGAGTTCGAGCCTGACAAGCACATCGGCCTACGATCGTTGATATGGCCGCGGTGATCACGACAGTCGTGTTGGCGTTGATGTCCGAACCCTGCGCTTGTGTCCGGTGAGGCGGATCGGCCGTTCGTTCGGTTCCAGGCGGCTGCACCGAATCGGCGCGGCCGGTATCCGGGAGTCTTTGCGCTGGTCAACGGACTTGCGTCGGCGGGGCGCCTCAGTGCGGCGCAAGAGCGGTTCCGCCGCCGTGAAAATGCTTGGTATGAGGCCAATCTGACCGATCCAGGGCGTATCGATCCGTCTGTTTACGACCGGAAACGCCACCCGGATGCTGTGGCCTGGTTCAAATCCTCTGCCACCCATATGATCACGCGCGTCGGTGGCTATCTGGCCATCTTGGACAGCCACGGTGTCGGCTGGATCCACCTGGACTGCGATAGCCCGGGCACAATCGTCTATGACGATCCCCACCAGGTCATAGCCGAGCCTGTACTCCGTTGACGTGGCGTCACTGGATCAGGATCGGTGACCCGAGCCGTGATTGTCGGCGCGATGGTTGCCTGAGCCTGGCCAATCCACAGGTCAATGGATCTGGCACTGGCCAGATTCATTGAGACAGGACAGCTCGAGTCGGATTCGTGTAGGGCGCGGTTCCCTGGCGTCATGTCCTGTGACAGTAGATCTTCCTTGTTGTCAGTCGATCTTGCTCGTTCCCGCGTCTCTGTCAGTACAGTTTGCTCAACTGCCTGGTTCGAAGGTGTGGCAGGCGAACTCGCCGGGGTCTGGTCCTGCCTGGGCAAGCAATTCACCTGTTGTCGACCAGATGCCCGAACGTCCGGAGGTCCGTGTGAACCCACCGCCAGTCGAGCCGGCGAACGCTGCGGTGGCTGCCCACACGCCGTGCTCGGTGGCCACGTTGCGGGCGCGCTCGCCGTGGAGTGCCGCCTCCTCCGCGCTGTGCACCACACCGGCCACATAGCCGTGGATATCGAGCGCGGCAGTCCGCCGCGCGTGCTCGGCGATCCCGGTGTCTCGGCAGATGGCCAGGCCCAAACGCCAACCGTCGACTTCCAGTGCCGTCGGCTCGCCGGAACGGAAACGGTCGGACTCGCTGCCGTGCAGGTACACCTTCCGGTAGACGACCGACGCTCCGCGGTGATCGACGGCGAGAATACCGATCGACGGTCCCGGCGTCGGTGCCCCGACCAACGCGATCGTTCCGGTGTCCGCGCACGCGGCAACGATGGGAGCCAGCCGAATATCTTGCGGCGCAACAATGTCGGCATCCAGCTCATAGCCGGTCAGCGACATCTCCGGGAATACCACCACCCGTGCCCGCGCGGCCCGGATCAGCTCGACATGCGCCTGCACGTTGGCGGCTACCGCATGCGATACGCACCGAGGTTGCGCAACAGCGATCCGCAAGGCTTTCCGCACCGACCCCTCATTTCTCTTCTGTGACAGTGAATCTTGCTCGTTCCGCCAGTTCTGTCAGTACGGTTTGCCCGTTGTCGTGATCGTATCGCGCGGATGGTGGCCGATGCAGCTGTCGAATGGGGGCAGGCCTCTGCCGGTCTGGTTGAGGTGGACTTCGTCGATGTGGTCGGCGCCCAGCAGCGGCTGACGCTGTCCTCGTGCACAGCAGTGCGGTTCGAGGATGCGCGGCCGGTGTGCCGGGTTCCGCCATCGATCCTCAACAGACGCGGATTCGAGCAAGATCTAATGGCAAAATCGGCTGGTCCCAAGGCATCTCGGCAGTTTTGATCAGCGTCGTATTGCTAGTCAAGATTCCTCACCGCAGGTCAGAGGCACCCCGACGAGGACGAATCACTGACACAGGACACGTCAGGAAGTCCGGAACGCCCAGCGGTATGCGCCCGGGGTGGTGCCGACCTGAGCGCGAAAGCGGCGACGGAGGTTGACCGCAGAGGTGAGGCCGACGCGGGCCGCGATGGCTTCGACCGGTAGGTCCGTCTGTTCCAGCAGGGTGCGTGCCTCGGCGACCCGGCGCGACAACAACCATGCGCCCGGGCTCGTGCCGAGGTGATCGGTGAAGCGTCGGGCCAGTGTGCGGGGCGAGACGTTGGCGTGTGCGGCCAGATCGCGCACCGACAGCGGTGACCCCAAGCGTGTTTCGGCCCAGTCGAGGAGCCCGTCCAGTGCGTTCGTGGGCGCTGCGGGTGGGGCGTATTGTCGCTGGCCGCCGTCGCGGTGCAGCGGCATCACCATGTGTCGCGCGAGGAGGGCGGCGTGCGCGGCCCCGTGGTCCTTTCGGACCAGGTGCAGGCACAGGTCGATGCCCGCGCCCGCTCCGGCGCTGGTAGCGACATCGCCGTGGTCGACGTAGAGCATGTCCGGCTGCACGCGTATCCGGGGGAACTCCTGCTGCAGCTGCGTCGCGCGTGCCCAGTGTGTGGTCGCCGAGCGGCCGTCCAGCAGCCCGGTGCGGGCCAGCGCGAAAACTCCGGAGCAGATCGTGACCAGCCGCGCCCCACGGGCATGTGCCCGCAGCAGTGCGTGACGCACGGGCGGCGACAGCGGCGCCTGCACCGGCGCCCAGCCGGGTATGAGCACGGTATCCGCGGATGCGAGTGCCGAAAGGTCGTGTGCGACCGAGATCGCGTATCCGGCTGTCGTCGGCACCGGGCCGGGTTCTTCCGTGCACACCTCGAACTCGTAGTGCTGCGGCAGCTCGGCCCGCTCGGTGCCGAATACCTCGACGGCGCAGCCGAGTTCGAACGTTGACTGCACCGGCCGCACCAGGGCCACCACGCGATGCATGGCAGAAATGTACCCCTTGATGTCGTATCGGACACTTTCCGGCGCCGCTCGCGAACGGCACCGTTGCAGGCATGCACCCCGAGATCCTTGCCCAGGAGGGCTACACCTCTGTTTCCATCGATGAATCCCCGGTCCGCGACCTCTTCCCAGGGATCCGCGTCCGCCCGCTGTGGACCGGGCCCTCCGGTGCGCACGCCAACATGCTGGAGATGGATCCGGGCACATCCTGGCCGCGCCGCGATGTCCACGACCCCGGCCCGGAGGAGGTTTTCGTGGTCGCGGGCACATTCAATGACGGCGCCCGCGACTACCCGGCCGGGACTTTCCTGCACGCCCCGGCCGGTTCCTGGCATGTTCCGGCAACCACGACCGGCTGCACCCTGTTCGTGTTCTATCCGGAAGGCTAGAACACGACAATGCCCCACGCCCCCGTGGGCTCGAGAGGATCCCGCCTTCAACCGCCCCATCCAATTACATTGCTGCGCTACCCCCTCCGGCTGCTCGCCGAGCGTGGTCATAGGGCTGTCGAATCGGCCTGGGCGAGAACCATTCGACTACGTTCGACAGATCTCGGACCCAGGGGCGGATACGGCAAGGGTTATGTGGATGCGGTACTACTCGGACGTTGGCGAGCAGGTCGAGCATTCGTTGCCGCGAGATCATTTGCGCTGCAACGGTTGTTGTAGTGCTCGGGTGATCTGCCTGGCGTCATTGTCGCGTGCACCTGCGTTCGGGTCAGGTGCTTCCGATCAGGTGGGCAGGTCGCGAATCAGCACGTCGAATGTGGGGGCGTCGGGCCAGCTCGGTTTGGTGATCCCCGCGCGGGTCCAACCCCAGGTTCGGTAGGCGCGGTAGGCGCGCCTGTTGTCGGGCTCGACCAACAGTGTTGAACGCTTTTCGTGCCGACTACCCAGCAACTCGTCGTGCAGTGCTCGGGCCAAGCCGCGACCAGTGTAGTTCGCGCACACCATGATTTCGGATAGTGCGAATGTTCGGGTGCCATCTTCATTGGTGAAAGCGGCGCGGTCGTAGATCGCGTCGTCTGGTTGAAAGTTGTTCCACCAGGGGGCATTTGGGCTGAGTGACCATCCCCATGTTTGTCCGGCTGGCTGCCCGTCCTGGAACGCGATGACCATCGCGAAGGCGCTGGCGCGCGCCGGGCTGGTGTAGGTGTCGAAGCGATGCATGAACTGGTCCGGCGAGTCGAACGGATCGCCGGATGCGATGGCGTCCATATAGGAACGGCGATAGATGTCCGCGACGGTCACACGGAGGTCGCGAGCCTGCGCGGCATCGATGTGCTGGAATTCGACTCGATCGGGCAGCTTCATGCGGTGATCGCTGTCTGTGAAAGGGTGTCGAATCGCTGTCCGAACTCGACCCCGGCGGACAGACTGGCGGTGGCGCGCCGGACCGGCTCGAGGACCCTCACGGTACGAGGCGACGAAACAGTGTTGCCCAGGTGCTCAACCACGGGCATCGCTTCGGCAAGTGCCCCGATGAAGTCCCCGGCCGCAGCTCGCGCCGACGCCAACCATGCCCGCGCGTTCACTGAATTCCGAACGGAAGCCTGCTCGCTAACCGTGGCCTCCAGCAGATCCACCGCCTTCGCCAGGTCGCCGACCCGTCCATATCCCCGAGCCTCGTGCCCGCGGACTTCGGCGTGGCCCACGAACCGAAGCCAAGCCGGGCATTCCTCGATCGGCTCGTGTTCCACAGCCTGGTCCACCTCACGCCACGCTGTGGCAATCGCACGCTCGAAAGCATTGCGATCCCCGAGTAGTCCGAGTGCCTGGGCCTGTCGGATCGCGATGAGGGCATGGATTCGTCCAGAAGGCCTGCCTCGCATGAGATCTCGCGCTCGATCGACCAGTTGCAGCGCATGATGTGGGCTCGCCTGTCCGATCTGGGTGAGCGCGATCGACTGATTCGCCGCATATAAGCACGTGTGCGCGGTCAGATCGTTGTCGTCTGCCTGACTCGCCAGCGCCATGGCATCGGAGTAGCAGCGGCGCGCGAGCGGATGCATATCCGCGTCGAATGCCAGCCATCCGGCCAACACCGCGAGTTCGCCTGCCGCACTAGCGAATGCGTCGGCTGTAGCCGCATCGAACGCGCACGTTTCCAGCTGGTTCTTGGCGCGGGCCAGCCCTTCCACGGCGTAGCTCACCAGCGGTGCTCCGCCAGCTCGCTGGTCCTCATTCTCCAACTGACCGACGCGTTCGAGCAGGCGCTGCGCATCGGACATGCCGAGCCGGTCTCCGTCGAGATCCCACGAATCCAGAACCACAGCAGCGCCAGTTGCCGCCGCCAACCTACCGAACTCTCGCCGTTTCACGTCACCATCGACTTCCCACGCATAGACACCGAGTGAGCTGCCAGACCGGCCGGTTACCGCATCGGCCTGATACCTGCCAGGATGCACCGAAACGGCCGAACGTGCGTTGGTGACGGCCGCCCAAAACCGTTCGGCTTGGTCGTCGTTCAGCCGCGCCAGTTGGGTATCGAGGTCTAGTGCGGACTTGCCGCGTACTGGACGGGCACCTAGCGCACGTTCCCACTTCCGCACGGTGACCGGCTGGTATCCAACCTGTTCCGCGAATGCTTCCTGTGTGAGCCGCAGAGCGGCAAGGCGAAGGGCCTTGACTTCAACACCGGTCCAATTGGTAACGATCATCGACACCCCCTGTTCGCGCCAACAACGTTCGGTATCAGAAGCGTATTACTTGTGTGCGGTTCTGTGTCTGGGATCGAACTAGCTGGTCGGCGACGCTTTATGGGCATTCGGTGCAGGGGTGTTCGCGCCCGCCCGCTGATCCGCTCGCGGTGGCTGGTGTCGGATGCATCGACCGCATCTGAAAGGGGATGAACAATGACGAATTCCCAACTGCCGCAGCGAGAGCCGTTTGTTGGGCCGCCAGCCGCATACGAGGGTATTGCGCCCGATGTGGTCGAGCGGTTCGCGGATGCCGTCCGGGAGTGGGCCGACCGATCTCTACTCGCAGAGTCGTCTCGGTGCTGGGGAGTCGATAGGAACCGCGAGGGGGTGTGATGCGCCGAGATAGGTTGCGTACCACGCAAACCCGGGATGGTCGCAAGGTTGCGGTGTGGCGATTGGCGGGGTGTGCGGCACGGATCCTGCGCGTGCAGTTCACGGCCGAGTCGTTCACTGCTTATTGCTTGCCGTCGCGCGCGCAGTTCACGGCGGTGCAACCCGGAACGGTCATGTTCGACCCGTATCCCGATCTGGCTGCCGCTCGGGAGTTGCTCCCGAAACATACGGACCTGTGGGACGCGCTTCGTGACGACTACTGGGCCGCGCTGGTGGATTTGCAGGATCTGCCCAACCCATTGGAGGCGTAGGCCGGATGTTCGAAGTAGCTCCGTCCCCGGCGAATGAGATCGCTCCGTCCGTGCGCGCATTGCTTGCGGCATTCCACGAGGACACACGCCACAAACTGGACCTCGCCCCTGTCGATAGCGTTCCGATCTATCAGCGTGCGTCCGACGGCTGGCTGAGCCCGGTCGGCGAAGACGGCTGGATCTCGGACTCCGACGCAGATCTGGACAAAGCCGACGCGATAGCGATGACGCCGATCAGTGTTCGCGACACGGAAACGTCTTGAGCGTGCGACAGCTGGAATTTCGAACACGCTGGCGGACAAGCGGATTCGATCTTCTGCGAAGTGCAGCCCGCGACGACGCAGGTCTCGACCACTTCGGGCACACCGGTGCTCTGTGACGGCGCGTCGACTGTCCACCCGGACGAGCATCCGGTCTCGGACTCCCCACTCGCTTCGCGCGTATTCAGTCCTCCGGCAATCCGGCGAGCTGTTTGACATAGCGGTGGGCAGGAACGGGGACCGGGCCGTCGGGGCCGGGGGCTTGGTGGGTGAACCGGCCCTCGTCGGTCCAGCCGTTGCGGGTGTAGAAGGCGCGGGCGCGGGCATTGCCCGGGACTACGGCCAGCCAGGCCCGTGAATGGCCGCTGTCGGATATGTGCTGTTCGGCGGCGGCGAGTAGGGGCGGTGCGGTGCCGGTGCCGCGGTGGCGGCGGGATAGGTAGACCTGGTCGATTTCGTCGTCGAGGACCATGATGAAACCGGCCACCTCGTTATCGATGATCGCGACAGTGGTGTCGGCGATCCGTTGGGCGGCCCGGGGTGTGAACGACTCCTGCGGGCGGACGGCGATGAGTTCGTCGGGGACATTGCCCAGGTGAGCGTCGCGCCAGCCCTCGTACCAGATCGCCGCGATGGCTTCGGCATCGTTGGGGCGGGCCGGGCGCAGGTGTGGGGAATCGGTCATCTGGGCAATGTAGCGCGGTGGGCATTGACATGAACCCGGGTTGAGGTTGAAAGGTGGAGGCATGATTCGACCTCCTGAGTTCTGGAATTCCGTGTATGAGGATGGATCCGCGCCATGGGTGATCGGGGAGCCGCAGCCCGCGGTGCTCGAGTTGATCGAGCAGGGGTGGATTCGGGGTGCGGTGCTCGATATCGGGTGTGGGGCCGGTGAGCACACCATCAGGCTGACCGAGCGCGGCTATGACGTGCTCGGGGTGGATCTTTCGCCGAGCGCGATCGCGTATGCCAGAGACAATGCGCGCGAGCACGGAGTGCCCGCGCAGTTCGAGGTGGCCGATGCACTGGAACTGGGGGATGAGCCCCGCTACGACACCATCCTCGACAGTGCGCTGTTCCATGTCTTCGCCTTCGACAATGGCGATCCGACCGAATATGTCCGCAGCCTGCACCGCGTCCTGAAGCCCGGCGGGCTGGTCCATATCCTCGCGCTCTCCGATGCGGAACCGGGCTTCGGCCCGCGCATCAGCCGCACCGCGATCGCCGAAGCCTTCGGCGCGGGCTGGGAATTGGAAGAACTGAAGCCCGCCCGATATCGCGGACGCGTCAGCGCGGCGGTCGTCGATGCCGCGGAACTCGGCCTGACGCCGGGCAGCATTGTCGATGAGGCGGCCTGGCTGGCCCGAGTGCGCCGCCGCGATATTTCCTACAGCGTGTCTTCCAACCGAATTATTGGATGACACCACCCTTCTCGGGTGTCCTAACCCATCGCCGCAGACTTGGTGTGGGTGTCGGTTTCCGCGTCATCCGAGACGGTTTCACCCACACCGGAGTGTGGGTCAGCGCCGTCCCGTCGGCGGACATTGATGACCGGGGCTCGTGCTTCGGGCTCCCGGACCTGGGCTCGATGATGTGTCTCGCCCCAGGCGGCGAGATTGATCGAGGCGTTGAGATCACGATCCAGGCGGTGGCCGCAGTCGCAGGTGGACATCCGATCCGCCAGCGTCAGTGCGCGATTCACATTCCCGCAACGAGAACACGTGCGACTGGGCGGGAACCAGCGATCGCCCAGCAGCCCTGTCCGCCGCGCCAGCGCTGTTTGTAGCCCACCAGGCGGCCGAACTCACCCCATCCGGCATCGCTGATCGCACGGGCCAGATGCCTATTGGCCAGCATTCCGGCGGTATTGAGGTCTTCGAGGACCAGCCGGTCGTGGGTATTGACCAGCCGAGTGGAGACCTCGTGCAGAAAATGCCACCGCCGGGCGGCGACGTGCGCGTGGTGCCGTGCTGATCGCGCCGCAGCCTGCGCCGGTTGTTGGACCCCTTACGTTTTCGCGTGACGGCTTTGGCCAGGCGACGCTGCCGCCGCAGCCCCGCCACGAGCGCCCGCGGGGCGTCGGTGGTTGGTGGAGTTCACGGCCGTCGCTGGTGGCGGCGACTGGGCAGCAAACTCGCGGCCCCGATCTGGGGCGCGATCGCCCGTCGCTATGTCGATGTGTTGGACGGTTCCGCCGGCGCCGGTCGGCAGCATGGTGAAATTTCAACTCCTCGTTGAAATCTTCAACAGTGGAGAGTAATTTCGCTGCCACACAAGAGAACGGAGGTCCGCAATGCCGCGAACCCATGCCCTGCCCCTCGCCCTGCTGGCGGCCCTGGTCGGCTGTCTCGTCGCCTGCGGCAGTGAATCCGATGGCGCCGGTGGCACATCCGTCGCATCGAGCGCACCCATTCCCGACACGACCGCGATCATCGCCTCGGTGACCAAGGACGCACAGCTGAACGCCGCGCTCCCGGCCTCGATCACCCAGGCCGGTGCGCTGCACCTGGCGTCGTACATCCAGTCCGCGCCCAACAACTTCTACGCCGCGGACGGTAAGACCCCCATCGGGTACGAGGTCGATCTGTCCAAGGCCATTGCCGCGAAACTCGGTGTGGGCGTGGAGCATCAGGACATGGCGTTCGGTTCGCTCATCACCAGCCTGCAGTCCGGCCGCATCGACGCGACCATGGCGGCGATGAGCGACACCAAGGTGCGCCAGCAGCAGATCGACTTCGTCGACTACTTCACCTCGGGCATCGCGATCATGATCCGCAAGGGCAACCCCGACTCGGTCAGCGGGCCGGATACGTTGTGCGGCAAGGTGGTAGCGGTGGTGCAGGGCACCAGCCAGCAGAAGTTCGTCACCGAGCAGAGCGGCAAATGCGCCCAGGCGGGCAAGTCCGCCATCACCATCACCGAGACCGAGAGCGACAACCAGAACCAGACCCAGTTGCGCACCGGCCGCGTCCAGGCGATCGTGAACGATCTGCCGACCGCCGTCTATGTCTCGCGCACCGCTGGTGACGGCAAGTTCTTCGAGGTCGTACCGGGTGAGCCGATCGACGGCGGCCCCTTCGGAATCGGTGTCACCAAACAGAATCGGGCACTGGCCGAAACGCTGCGGAGCGCCGTCAACGGACTGATCGCCGATGGCACCTACGGCAAGATCCTGCGGGCGTGGGGCGTCGAGAAGGGCGCGGTCAAGGAGGCCGTCATCAATGGCGGAAACTGAGCTGCCGATCGTTCGGCTGCGGCACTGGGGGCGCTGGATCGCGGGCGCGATCATTCCGGTCCTGTTGGTGCTGCTGGGCATTGCGCTCGGCAATGCCGAGATCGAATGGCCCCGGGTACCGGACTTCCTGTGGTATCAGGTGATGCTCACCGGTCTGGTCAATACCATTGTGCTGGCGGTGTTTTCGCAGGGCGTGGCGATCGTGCTCGGTATTGTCGTCGCCCTACTGCGGCGCAGCGCAAATCCGGTGGCCCGCTGGTTCGCGGGTGGCTACGTCTGGCTGTTCCGCGGTCTGCCGGTGCTGTTGCAGATCCTGCTCTGGTACAACCTGGCGCTGGTGTTCCCGGTGATCGAGATCCCGTTCTTGCTGCACGCCCAGACCAATACTGTGATCAGCGCGTTCACCGCGGCCTTCCTGGGTTTGGCGCTCAATGAGAGCGCGTATATGGCCGAAATCGTGCGCGCCGGGCTGAACAGCGTCGACAGTGGCCAGACCGAGGCCGCGAAGGCGATTGGCATGACCCCGGCGACGACCCTGCGCCGGATCGTATTGCCGCAGGCCATGCGGGTGATCATCCCGCCCACCGGCAACGACTTCGTCAATATGCTCAAAGGCACCTCGATGGCCTCGGTGATCGGCGTGACCGAGCTGATCCACGCGGCCAACAACATCTCCTCCAGCAACCTGCTCGTCATGGAGACCTTGCTGGCGGCGGCGGTGTGGTACATGGTCGTGGTCACCATCGCCGGGGTGGGCCAGCATCAGCTCGAGCGCGCCTTCGGCGCAGACCGATCGGGGGTCATGGCACGCGCCGCCAAGGCGCTGCGCGGCTCCCCACTGAAGCGGAGGGCTCATGTCTGACCCGCTGTTGCGCGCGGTGAACGTGCGAAAGAGCTACGGCCACAACGAAATTCTGAGCGGAATCGACCTGGAGGTGCACAAGGGGCAGGTGGTCTGTCTGCTCGGACCCTCCGGCGCGGGCAAGAGCACCTTCCTGCGGTGTATCAACCACTTGGAAACGATTGACGGCGGCCGGATCTGGGTCGATGGTGAGCCGATCGGCTTCCGGCTGCACGACGGCAAACTGTACGAGCTTCGTGAGCGCGAGGTCGCCCGGCAGCGCCGCGATATCGGCATGGTCTTCCAGCGCTTCAATCTGTTCGCCCACCGCACGGCGCTCCAGAATGTGATCGAGGGGCCGGTCCGGGTGCTGGGCGCCGACCCCGTGACCGCCCTGCGGCAGGGCTTGGAGCTGCTCGAGCGAGTCGGTCTGGGCCATCGCGCCGATGCCTACCCGGCGCAGCTCTCGGGCGGGCAGCAGCAACGGGTGGCGATCGCGCGGGCGCTGGCCATGCGGCCCAAGCTGATGCTGTTCGACGAGCCGACGTCGGCGCTGGACCCTGAATTGGTGGGCGAGGTGCTGGAAGTGATGAAAACGCTGGCGGAAGAGGGGATGACAATGGTCGTCGTGACGCATGAGATGAGCTTCGCCGCCGAGGCCGCGGACGAGGTAGTGTTCCTCGCCGACGGTGTGGTGTTGGAGACGGGGCCGCCCGCGCAGGTGTTGCGCGCGCCGAAACACGAACGCACGCAACAGTTTCTCGCCAGGATCCTGCAGTGAGCCCGGCCACGCGGATCTCGCCGCGCTATCTGCTGCAGTTCGGCGAGCCCGCGGGGTACCTCGACTTCGCACGCTTCGGCCCGCCCTCGCATGCGGTGCTCGAAACCACGGCGAGCCTGCTGCACGAGTCCACCACGGCCGGTCCGGACACAGTGGATCAGCTACTGCGGCAAGAGATTCGGGCCCGGGCGGCGGTGGCGCGGCTGTGCGGGTCGGACACCGATCACACCGTGCTGCTGCCGAGCACCAGCCTCGGATTGTTCCAGGCGGCCTTCAATTTCGGTGGCGAGGTGCTGGTCTCGGCGTCGGAGTTCCCGGCCAACACCTATCCGTGGGCGCGTGCCGAGCAGGTCGGCCGCCGAGTGGTGCGGCGATTGTCCGGCGGGTACGCGACACCGGAGCGGATCGCGGCCGGACTCACCGATGACATCACCACGGTGACCGTGAGCGCCGTCGACTTTCGCACCGGCTATCGCGCCGATCTGGCCGCGCTGCGCGAGGTGGTCGGCGACCGGCTGCTGGTGGTGGACGGCATTCAGGGATTCGGTGTCACCGAGGAGCCCTGGCAGGTCGCGGACATTCTGGTGGTGGGCGGCCAGAAGTGGCTGCGCGCGGGGTGGGGGACCGGGTTCGCGGTGCTCTCGGACCGTGCCCTGGAGCGGATGGATCCGGTGTTGTCGGGCTGGTCCGGTGCGCGTGATCCGGGACTGTTCGACGATGAGATTCACGCGCCCGACGCGACAGCGAGCGCGTGGTCGCTGACCCATCTGAGCCCGATCACGGCCGGCGGGTTCGCCGCGGCGCTGGAGTTGGTCGAAGAGGCCGGGCCCGGCGTGATCGCGGCCCGGATCGCGGAGCGGATCGGCGGATTCTCCGATGTGCTGGCAGGTTTGGACGCCGAGATCGTGTCTGCGGTGGACCGGCGCGCGGGCATTCTGGCGTTCACGATGCCCGGTCACTCCGCCGAGTCGGTAGGTGCGGCGCTGACCGCGGCGGGCATCTCCGCGACGGTCCGACCCGAGCACGTGCGGTTGTCCCCACACGCCTCGACCCCGTCCGCCGCGGCGGATCTGCTGCGCTCGGCGCTCGAGACACTGCGCCGCCCACGGACCGCGTCGCGACTGCCCGCCGCCGCGGCGGCCACCCACGATGTGCTGACCGCGCTGATTCCGGCGGTGCCCAGTCTGGCCGCCATGCTCGGGCCCGGTAATGAAGTGCTGCTGCATGATCTGAGCAAGCTGCCGGATTCGATCATCGCGATCGCGGGTGAGGTCACCGGCCGCAGTACCGGCGGCCCGATCACCGACCTGCTGCTCTCGCTGGTCCGCCGCAATACGACTCAGGATCTGACGAACTACCGCACGCATGGCCCGGACGGCCGCCCGATCCGCTCATCGACCCTGTTTCTGCACGATGCGGACGGCGTCGCGATCGGTTGTCTGTGTATCAATAGCCTGGACACATCGGCCCGCGCCGACGGCGACGGCCAGCCGGTGGAGTCCTTTGTGGCCGATGTCGACAGCCTGCAGCGCTTCCTGGTCGATCGCGCCATCGATAAGGCCGGCATCCCGGTGGATCTGATGAAGAAGACCCATAAGGCGGCGGTCGTGCGCGAACTGGACGAGGCCGGTTTCTTCCTCATCAAGGACGCCGTCGATCACCTGGCCGGCCGCCTCGATGTCACCCGCTACACGATCTACAACTACCTCAATGAGATCCGGGCCTGACCCCGCGCCAACCAGGGGGAGACATCACTGTGGACGCGGAAGCACTGATCACGCGGCCACCATCGCCGACGGCTTCCGCCGCCGCGGCTACGTCCCGCCCCGCTCCTTCGTCGCGACGGCCGCGGCGGGCGCACGACGGATCGGCTGACCCATGAACACGGACAATGGCACAGGCACCACGCTGCCAGACCCGGCAGATTCCTAGCGCTGTGCAAACACCGGGCCTGGTGGACTGTGCATCGGGTCGCGGCACTGCCTGCCGTGATCCGATCGCCAATGGAAAGGGTTCACTCGTAATGACATTCACCCGTACCGGAATCATGCGAACCGCCGTTGCGCTCGGCGGTCTGCTGGCGACGGGGGCGCTCCTGGTTCCCGCGACGGCTTCGGCGCAGCCGGGTGTCGGCGGCGGACTGATCGACACGACATGCACCTTCGCCCAGGTGGACGCGGCCATTCACGCCGAGGCGCCCAAGCTGGCCGAACGCCTGGATGGCCATCCCGATCGCAAGGCGAAGTTGCAGGAGTTCCTCGCGCTGCCGGTCGACCAGCGCAAGCAGCGCGCTCAGCAGTGGCTCGACAACCACCTGGATGCGCAGACCAAGATCGAGGAGAAGCGCAACTCGCCCGAGGGCCAGCAGAAGATCGATAAGCTGCGCGAACTCGCGAACAGCTGCCACAACTACTGACCCGAGTGCGGGCGGCGCTGCCCGGCGCCGCCCGCCCGGTCAGTTCGGCAGTGTGACGGTGACGATCAGCCCGCCCTCGGGTCGTGCGGCCGCCCGGACATCGCCGCCATGCGCATGCACGACCGATCGCACGATCGACAGACCGAGTCCGGCACCGCGAATGTTCGGCGTATGGCCGGATTCGGCGATCCGATCGCCGGTGGTCAGTCGACGGAAGGGTTCGAAGAGTCCGTCGACCTCGAAGGCCGGTACCACCGGGCCGGAATTCTCGACCACCAGTTGGCCTTTCCCTTCCGTGCTCACGGATCTGATTGCTACCCAACTATTTTCGCTGACGTTGTAGCGAATCGCATTGTCCGCCAGGTTCTGCGCCAGACGTTCCAGCAGTACCGGATCGCCGGAAACCGGAGCCGCCGCGAGTTCGGTGCGGATCTCGATACCGGCCCGCTCGGCGGCATCGTTGGCGACGGTCACCACCCGCCGGACCACATCGGCCAGGTCGACCCGGCTGCGTTCGATCAGCCGTTCCTCGCTGCTCGCGAGCACCAGGAGTCCGTCGATCAGCTGCTCATGCCGATGATTGACCTCCAGGAGCGTGGCTCCGAGCCGACGCGTCGACTCCGGCGCGTCGGGATCATCGAGTGCCACCTCGATGAGTGTGCGATTGATGGTCAATGGCGTGCGCAGTTCGTGCGAGGCATTGGCGACGAAGCGCCGCTGACCGTCGAAGGCCCGATCCAACCGCTCCAGCATGGCGTCGAAAGTGTCGGCCAGATCCTTGATTTCGTCATCGGGTCCGGTCAGCGCGATCCGCTCGTGCAGGCTGCGATCGGCCACCCGGCGCGCGGTCGCGGTGATCTGCTGCAGTGGATACAATGCCCGCCCGGCCAGTAGCCAACCCAGCCCACCGGCCGCGATCCCGATCGCGCCCAGCGAAACCAGCGACCAGACCAGCATCGCCTCCAGGGTGTCGCGCCGTTCCTTGGCGGCCTGGGCGGTCAGTGCCTGATACAACTCCTCGGACACGATCGGGCGGTTGCGCTTGGCCAGGTACTCGCGCACAAGTATCTGGGCACCCATCCCCTGACGCCGCCCCAGCGACCGATCGAGATAGAAGTAGGTCAGCGCGACCAGGATCGCCCCGGCGATAAAGAACGCGCCCGCATACAGCAGAGTCAGCCGCAGTCGAATGGTGCGGCCTCTCATCGGATGCGGTACCCCACGCCCGCCTCGGTCTCGATCACCGGCGGATCGCCCAACTTCCGGCGCACCATCATGATCGTGTACCGCACCACCCCCGTGAACGGATCGATGTTCTCGTCCCATGCCTTCTCCAGTAACTGCTCCGCCGACACCACCCCGCCGTCGGCACGCAACAATTCGGCGAGCACGGCGAACTCCTTGCGCGACAACGAGATCGGCTCGCCATCGCGAGTGACCGCCAGCCGATGCGGGTCGAGTCGAATGCCGGCCCGTTCGAGTACCAGCGGCGTTGCGGGTCGGGACCGTCGCCCCAGTGCCTGAATCCGGGCAACCAGTTCGGCGAAGGCGAACGGTTTGGTCAGATAGTCGTCGGCGCCGAGTCCGAGTCCGGCGACCCGCTCGGCCACCGCCGTCGCGGCCGTCAGCATCAGAATCCTGGCGTCGCTTCCGACCTCGGTCAGCGAGATACAGACGGTATCGCCGGATACCGTCGGCAGATCGCGATCCAAAACGATCACGTCATAGTCGTTCACGCCGACCCGCTCCAGCGCATCGGCCCCGTCGTACACCACATCGACCGCCATCGCATGCCGTCGCAGCCCGTCGGCTATCGCATCGGCCAGCAACCGCTCGTCCTCGACCACCAGTACCCGCACCCGACAATCGTGCCTGTTGATGCTGTTGGGTCGCTGTGAGTGCGACATGTACCGATCAACTTCGCGATTTCGGCGCATGTGCCGATGGGTAGTGATTCAATCTGCTCGGTGTGTGCTCTGTAGTAGCTGATAGCAGTGAAAGGAGTTCAGATGACCTTGTCGGTTGCCGACCGCATATTCGTCCGCGTCAGCCGATTCCATACGGAACGGATCGCTGCCGCTTGGGGCGGACGGCATTTGCTGCACGGTCGTAGACCCGTGCCGGGCGATGTCGTGCTGACCAGCAGCGACTATCTCGCCCTTGCCCGTGAACCGCATATCATCGGCGCGATGTGTGCGGCGTTGCAGAACTACGGCGGTGCGGCGCCGCCGGCCGGTATCTTCGTGCACGGCCCCGACCACCCGCAGATCGCGCTGGAAATGGCGCTTGCCGAACATATGCGGGCGGCCGCCGGAATTCTGTGCCAATCCGGCTGGGATGCCACCGCCGGGTTGATGCAGTCGATCGCCGATCCGCACACCCCGGTCTATGTCGATCACATCGCGCACATGTCGCTGTGGCACGGTGCGAAAACGGCTGGTGCGCCGGTGTATTCGTTCCGGCACAATTTTCCGGGCCATCTGCGCGAAGAGATACGCAAATACGGTTCCGGCATCATCGCGGTGGATTCGATCTACAGCACCAATGGCAGTCGCTGTCCGCTGACCCAGATCTGTGACGTGGCCGACGAGACCGGCAGCGTGCTGGTCGTCGACGAATCGCATTCGCTCGGTACCGACGGCCCCTACGGTGCCGGCACGGTGGTCGCGCTCGGCCTCGCGGACCGGGTGCCGTTCCGAGTCGCCAGCCTCGCAGCGGCTTTCGCCGGACGTGCCGGATTCATCGCGGCGAACAATATCGATTTCGTCGACTACTTCAAGATGGAGTCCGATCCGTCGGTCTTCTCCGCGACGCTGCTGCCGCACGATATCGCGGGCCTGGCCGCGACGCTCGAGGTCGTCCGCGTCGACGATTGGCGGCGGATCCGGCTGCGCGAGATCTCCGCTATCGTACGCCGTGCCCTGATGGCATTGGAGTTCGATCTGGAGGGTTCGGCCAGCCATATCGTCGCACTGCAGACCGGTCCGGATCAGCGCACCATCGCCATTCGTGACTTCCTGGAGGCCCGTGGCATTTTCGGCTCGGTCTTCTGCTGGCCCGCCACCGCGCCCGAACGCTGCCTCATCCGGTTCTCGCTGCATGCCGGGCTGACCGATATGCAGGTGGACCGACTCATCCAGGTCTGTGCCGAGGTTCGCGACACCTTCGGCGCGATAGCGCCGTATCATCCCGATCAGCCGAGGTCCGTAACGAATCCGGCGCAACCGTCGCTGGTGCCGACCTCATGAGGCCGCGCCGCGGTGTTATACCCGAGCCGCTTCGGCGGATACTGCCATCGCCCGGACATCGCGCGGCAGGATCACCGTGAAGGTCGCGCCGCTGCCCGGTTCGCTGTGCACGCTCACCCGGCCGCCGTGTGCCACCACAAGGGCCTGCACGATCGGTAGGCCCAAACCCGTTCCGCCGCTGGTTCGGGTGCGGGAATCGTCGGTGCGGTAGAAGCGCTCGAATACTCGGGCGGCGGCCTCCGGTGTCAGGCCGGGGCCGGTGTCGATGACGTCGATGCGCACCGTGTCGGCGGATGGGTTGAGCCGCACGGTGATCGCCGCGGTGGCCGGGGTGTGGGCGAGGGCATTGCCGAGCAGATTCGCCAGCACCTGACGCAACCGTGCCTCGTCGCCGGTCACGTCCATGGTGCCGACGCCGGAGCTGATCTCCAGGGTGATCGGGCGTTGCGGGTCGGTCTGCTGCTGCGCCGCCATGGCCTGTGCGTTGTGCACCGCATCGCCCGCGAGCGCGAGCAGATCCACCGGACTGCGGTCGAGTGGGCGTTTGGCATCCAACCGGGCGAGCATCAGCAGATCCTCGACCAGCAGGCTCATCCGCACGGCCTCACCCTCGATGCGGCCGACGATCATCTGTGCGTCGGTGCTCGCGCCCTGGCGATAGAGCTCGGCGAAACCGCGAATCGTGGTGAGCGGGGTACGCAATTCGTGGCTGGCGTCGGCAATGAACTGCCGCATCCGGCGTTCCGAACGCCGGGCGTCCTCTTCGGATGCCTCGGTGGCGGCGACGCCGTGCTGGATCTGCTCGAGCATTGCGTTCAACGACCGCGCTAGCCGGTCGACCTCGGTGTCGACATCGCGCACCGGGACGCGCCGGTGCAGGTCGCCGCTCGCGATCGCGGCCGCGGTCTCCTCGACCGTGCGCAGCGGGCGCAGGCTGCGTCGGACAACGAAATAGCCGACGACGCCGAGGGCGAGCAGTGCCGCCGCGCCGATGCCGAGTTCGAAGTAGATCAGCCGCGATACCGTCTCCTGGTTATCGGTGAGCGGCAGCGCGATGGTGGTCGAGCCGAATTGGTTGCTGGTGGTCAGCACGCGCCACTGCACCGAGGAGTCGTCGGTCGAGCCGACCGTTATCGGGACCGCTGCCGCGTGCCCCACCACATCCGGGGTCGTATCGGTGCCAGCGATCGTTCCGGGAGTGCCCGAATAGAGCTGTCCCTCGGGGCCTTTGCGCAATTCGTAGAACCGGCGCGGTTGATCGATGAACGGCCGGGCAACGGGCCGTGTATCCGCCAACTCGGCCGGAATCCATAAGATCGCACCGTCATTCGTGACGATCTGGCGCATCGGGCGCGGCTCTGCCCACGAACGGGCCGCATCGTAGAGCTGCTCATCGGTTCGCGCGGTCAAGGATCGGCTCAGTGCGGAGGTGACCGCGAACCCCGTCGCCATCAGCACCAGGGCGGCCAGGAAGACGAGGGCGACGACGAGACCCACCCGCAGCGGAATGGCCGATACCCGCCGGGCCAGCGCCTCGTGCAGCCTCATGTTCAGTTCGGTTGGGGTTCGCGCAGCACGTAACCGACGCTGCGCAGCGTATGGATGAGTTTCGGCTCGGTGGTATCGACCTTGCGCCCGCTGGTCGCCGTCTGCACCTCGAACCCCTGAAATCGCAGACTCACCGCAAGGAGTTCGACGATCATCGGTTCATCGTCGACGACGAGAACGCGCGCTTGCGGATCGACTCTGCTCATTACCTCAGCGTGGCGCGACCAGCGTTGCCGAAGCTCAGGACCAGCTGGGGGTTTCCTGTGAGCTGCTCCGGAGCTCGGTTCGGTCGGGCCGTTCGCCGAGAGTTGTGCTACTGGGGCTGGGGCTCGGGGTGGAGTATGCGTTCAGCCGCGTGGATCAGGGTGGCGCTACTGTCCGGATCCTCCACATGGATCGCGAAGGCCAGCTCACCCATATTCGCCAGCAGCCAGCCCTGTCCGCCCGTGATGGCGACATATCCGGAGCCGCCGAGCATCGGACGGAGCCGGTCGACCACCTCGGCGGGTAGCGGTGCCGATTCCACCGAAGCCGTTGCCGGGTGTCCGATTTCGATCATCGGCCGAACAATGCGCCCACTGGCGATGGTGGCCGCGACGATCGCCATGCCGTAGGCACTGGCCTGGATCTCGCTGGCCTGACTGCCGCGGCGGACCTGTTCGGTGCCCGGTGTCGGGATCCGTGAGGTCACCTTGTCCAGGCCCGTCAGCCCGAAATCGACGCCGATACCGAGCATGTGGGCGGCCTTGGTGACCTCATCCACGGAAACGTCCTGCGGTGCCTTCCGCGCGATTTTCGCGGCAGCCGTGCGCAGCAATTCGGTAGTGCCGCCGATCGGCGCGAGTCCAGTGAAGGCCGATCCGTTCGTGCTGACCGCGTTGTTCTCCGCGGCGGCGACAATGGCTCCGGTCGCGGAGTTGATGACGACGGCGGCCGTCGCGTTTCCGACATAGTTCACCGCGTCCTGGGCGGCGCGCTGCCAGTGTGGATCCAGCGTCGCGGCGACGTCGGGGCCCGGTGTGCCCGGCTGCCCGGTGAGATAGGCGATCGGAAGGCCGTCCAGGCTCGACAGCTGAACCGCCCAACCCGCGCATCTGTCCCGGTTGTCCTGCCACACCACGCGCAATGCATCGAGCATCGGCGACTGCACCCGGCGGTCGGCGGCGATCAGCCGTGGCTGGGCCTTGGTCACTACTCCCGGTATCGGCGCGATATCCGGTTCCAGGACCGCGAAATCGGACTCCCGCAGGTTTACCGCGACGACCGGCTTGCCCTGCGCGGCGGCCAGTTGCTCGCGCAAGGACGGTCCTGTGATCACTGACGCGATCGGCTCGATGGCCTTGGCCAGCGCATCGGTGGTGGCGATCGGATCGGTAATGCGGGCGGGATCGAGCTTGACCACATCGATGGTCTGCTCGGTCATGAGGGTCTGTCCGTGGCCGTCCTTCACGATGGGTGGCGGTGGTGCGTATGCGCGGACCAGTTGAACCGTGTGGGTGTTGTCCAGGTGCGGAATAACGATGGTGGGATCCCAGGAGATGCGCCAGCCGGTCGCCAATTTCCGCACCGTGCCCTGGGACTCATAGCTCCAGTTCCGATCCTGTCCGAACGCCCATGCCCCCTGCAGAGTGAAGATCGCCTCCGTGCTGTCCAAGACGATGAATTGGACCACCCGGAACTCCGGCGTCCCGGGGCCCAGTCCGTCGAATATCTGCCGTAAGGACACGATGGCATTGTTGGGCTGGGAGGTCAGGTTCGCGGCATTGTCCGCTTTCCGTTTATTGAGCAGTTCGGTGAACTCGTCGACCGTAACCCTGGCGTCGTCGGGGTACTTGGCGAACGAATATGCGCACCCGCCGATCCCCACCGCGAGCACCACCGCGGCCAGCGCACTGAGCAGACGACCGCACCTCATCGGCGGCGGTCCGGTGTTGTGCCTGCCATCGGCCAACTCTCCATCGCGAACCTCGATTCTCGAGATCAAGCGTGCGATTTCAACGGCCAGATGATGGCCACCCGGATCCGGTAACTCCCTGGAAGTCAAGTGATTCGAGGATAACGGGGGGCCGTGGACGTTTCAGCGCCTCGATCCGATAGCTGCCAAAAAGCTATGGAGTCGAAACGCATCGCCATGGCGATGCGACGGACCGTGTCGCGGACGCGGGTGATATGGGTGTGCGCCGAAGGGGCGGAGGATGACAGCTCCGCCCCCTGTCTAGCGCCGGATCACGGCTGCGGCGCCGGGCTGAAAATGCCGAAGTCGTTTCCGGAGGTGTCCTGGATGTGGGCGAAGATCAGCCCGTCCTTGCCGGTAACCGGTGGTACCGACACCTTTCCGCCGAGTCGTTCGGCGGCGGCGACGGTGGCCGCCACATCCTGCACGAGCACAAAGAAGGTGGCGTGATTGCCCGTGGCGTCGGGGGTGTGCGCGATGCCGCCGCTCGGTCCCTCGCCGGCGGGGTAGCTGACGAGGTCGTAGGCATCGGCATTGGGGTCTGCGTCGAAGGTCCACCCGAACAGGTCGCCGTAGAACTTCTTCACCTCGTCGGGCTTATCGCTGCCGACCTGGAACCAGGCCACCGTGTTGAAGGGGGGAGTGCTCACTTATCGTCTCCTCGGGATCGGTGATCGTTGTCTTGCCCGACCACGATCACCCGGCTGCGCGACAACCCCCTGTCGGTGTTTCCCGCGATATTTCACAGCGCGACGGTGCGCAGCTGGAGATCGTCAGGGATATCGGATCCGGTGCCATCGAGGGGGCGCTGCGCTATCGGCAGATCGGTCATTGTCACCGCGCCGATGCGGTCCAGCCGGAAACAGCGGGACTCCTCGCGCAGCCGACACCAGGCAACGAGGTACCAGCCATTGGAGCCGCTGAGGAATGCGGTCGGCTCGACCTCGCGTTCACTGTCGGCGCCGAAGCGATCCGAATAACTGATCCGCAGCACCCGTCCGGCTTCGATCGATTGCGCGATGACCGACGGGATCGCTTGGGCGGGTGGCGCGTCCACCGGTTCCATCAGCCGAATCCGCGCGGCCAGCGCGCGAGCGGCGGCGGCATTCTGATCCGACATCACCGCGAGAATCTTGCGCAGCGCGCTCTGCCCGGCCTGGTCGAACGGCGTCGCCGCACTGCGCGCCAATGCGACGGCGAGTGCGACGGCCTCGGCCGGGGTGAAGTTGAGCGGCGGCAGCGACATGCTCTTCTCCAATGCGTACCCGCCGCGTCTGCCGACATCCGCGTAGATCGGAATGCTCGCCTGCTGCAGGGCCGCGATATCACGTTCGATCGTGCGAACGCTCACCTCGTACCGTTGCGCCAATTCACGTGCGGTCCGCACGCGCGGCGCCACCGCCCGCAACTCCTCGACGATCGCATAGAGCCGATCCGTACGGTTCACGCCGCCACCGTAGCGCCTGCCACCGACAGCAAGATGTCCCGTTGGTGCGCGATCGGTCGTCTATCGGGTGGTGGCCGGGTAGCAGCTGCTGAACTGTTGTCCCCACGACTCGAGTTTGTGCCCGGGGCAACACATTTGGGTATCGGTCAGGGTGATCACGGCGGCTGTCGCATATCCGGTGGCAGCCTCGAACAGTGCGGCGTCTGCGAGGGTGCCACCAGATATGCGACAGCGGCTGATGGATCGGCTATCGCCGGGAGACGAGCATGGGCTCGTGTAGGTCGAAGAATTCGACCTCGCCCATGAGTTCGCTCTCCTCTTCGAACAGCGACCGCAGATCGTCGGGGATCTCCAGCTTTTCGTGCTCGCGGGCTTCGGCTTCGGAGGTGAAGTACACGGCCTCGACATATCCGTCGTCGCCGTAGGTCGCCAGGGTGCCGCCGATGATCTCCGGGCGCAATTGCTGGATGCGATCGGTGCCCTGCGAGAGCAGTTCGCGCATGCGGCGCTGATCGGAGGTATGGCCCTCCATGATCTGTACGAAACCGGCCTGGTCGGAGCCGCCGCCCAGCCACTGTGTCACTTCGGGGCAGTCCATGAAGGTAACCGGACCGTCGAAGCACTGTTCGGTTTCGGCCCACCACGCACCCTGCTCCGGACGGTCGCTATTGCGCCGCGCCGCTTCCTCGGATTCGAATCGTGCCATCGCGATGAACGTCCCGTCGTTGCACAACCCGCTGGTCGTGCCGAGGTAGCCGGTGGCGCCCGGTTGCAATTGCTCGTTCCACCGATCCATACATAGGCGCAGTCGATCGGCATCCGCGACCTTGCCTTGAATGACTTGGATGAACATCGAGTCCTCCTCGTGCGGAGGGATCACTCCGCTGTATCGCGGGGGCGATGCGTCGTGGTCCACCGAGGGCATGGGGACCGCACGGCCCGCGAACGCGGCCACCGCACAGCTAATGCTTCGCCGCCGCGTAGCCGAACGCAAGAGCGGAGCCGCGGCGGCAAGCGGACCGGTGGCGGGTCAGCGCAGGGCGAGGGCCAGGAAGAAGTCGACGCGATCTTCGAGGCGGGATAGGTCTCGGCCGGTCAGCTCCTCGATGCGCTGGATCCGATAGCGCAGGGTGTTCACGTGGACGTGCAGTAGCTCAGCGCATTTGGTCCAGGAGCCGGAGACCTGGAGGAAGGTTTCCAGGGTGTGCACCAGGTCGGCGCGGTTCTCCTGGTCGTAGCTGCTGAGGGGGTCCAGCAAACGCAGGCGGAACATGCGGCGGACCTCGTCGGGGACGCTGGCCAGCAGCAGCATATGGGTGGCCAGTTCATCATGGCCGACGACGCTGGTGGGTTGGTGACGGCCCTCGGCGAGGCGGCGGGCATAGCGGGCTTCTTCGACCGCGCCCCGCAGGCCTTCGCCGTCGACGATGCCGCTGACGCCGATCGATAGGCGGGCGCCGCGTAGGCCGGGTTCCAAAGCGGTTACCGCACGGTGGATTTCGGCGATGATGCCGCCATTGGGATCGGCGGGGATCAGGGCAATGGCTTCGCCGTCCACGACACCCGCGGCTGGCCTTTTGCCGTAGAGGATTTCGCGGAGCAGGACGCGTAATTCGCCGGGGCGCAAGGCTTCTGCTTCGGCGCCGGCGGCCACGGCGATATAGGTCTCGGCGGGGCCGAGGCCGGTCAGCTCGAGGCGGGAAATGATTTCGGCCGGTTTGGCATCGGAGACGATGAGTTCGATGAGTTCCTGGGCCAGGCGGCCTTCGGCGCTCTGCCGGTCGTCGATGCGCGCGCGTTCGAGCGAGACGACCGCGGCGAGTTCGCCGGTCAGCGTGCGGCGTTCTTCCGGCCAGTCCCTGCAGTCGCCCTCGAAGACCATGAACCAGTCGGCCGCGCGGGAGGTGCTGTGCTCGTCGACCGCGAACAGTGAGTAGCGGGCCTTATCGTGAACCAGCACGTGGGGCAGGCGGCGCGCATTCAAGAAAGCGGCCGTGACCTCGACCGGCGGCGGTGACACCGGCCCGGCCACCACGCGTCCGGTCGAGGAGACCACCCAGCATCGCATTCCCAGATCGCGTTCGATCAGCTCCAGCACCGATCCGAGGCCGGTACCCGAGACGAGTTGGCGGTGGCGGTCGAGGATGGCGGTCAGATCGGCGGCCCGGCCGGTGGACAGATTGCGCGTCAGCGTCTCGGTGACCTGGGCGAACGCGACGTCTTCGCGCACACGGAACAGCGGGATCCGGTGCCGCTGACAGGCCTCGACGACATCAGGCGGCGCACCGCCGTAGCGGGCGTCGCCCGCGGCGAGTCCGGCGACTCCGGCCCGGGCCAGCGCGCGCACGAAGATCTCGCTGTCCTCGGGCTCGAGCCGCCATTGCAGGCCGGTCAGCACCAGTTCACCACCGGAGAGATAGCGGCTCGGATCGAGCATGTCGGTGGTCACGACCCAGCGCACGAAGCGGTCGAGCTCGTCCTCGCCGGTGACGAGCTCGAGACCGAGATCCATGGTGAGAAGTGATCTAAGTCGCACAGCGCCGAGGCTAACAGCCGATTCTGAGCCCGCCCGAAGACGCTTTGGATATTCGCACAAAACGGCCCGTGTGAACTGGCGCACACTTCAGATTTCTGGGTCCTAGCAGCGCTGATGAACGGCGGGTGTACTTACTCCCATCGCAAAACAACCTCGAAATGGAGATCGGATGTCAGGTGAGATCGGATGGCTCAACTCGCTGCCACCGGATCAGGCCGAGGCGGAATTGCTGACCTGCTGTGCCTCGCATGTCTGGGCACAGAAGGTGGCGGCGCACCGGCCCTACGTGGACAGCACGAGCCTGATGGCCGCCGCCGTCGCCGGGGTGCAGGAGCTGAGTTGGCCGGATATCGAGCAGGCGCTGTCCGCGCATCCGCGCATCGGCGACCGCGCGAAGGCGGGCACGCACGAGCGCGAGGCGAAGTGGTCCGCCGGTGAGCAGTCGGGGACCGCGAATGCCGACCGGCAGGTCCTCGCCGATATCGCCGCGGGCAACCTGGCCTATGAGCAGCGGTTCGGACATGTCTTCCTGATCCGCGCCGCCGGCCGCTCGGCCGAGCAGATCCGCGCCGAACTGCGCAGGCGCCTGGCGAATACCGCCGAGGGTGAACGCATCGCAACCCAACGCGAACTCGCCGATATCACCCGGCTGCGGATCCGAAAGCTGTTGGAGGACAAGTGAGTCTGTCCACCCATGTGCTGGACGCGGGGTCCGGCCGCCCGGCCGCGGGGCTGGCGGTGCGGCTGGAAAGGGCCGACGGCACCGTGCTCGCCGAGCGTCGCACCGACGACGACGGGCGCGTCAAGGATCTGCCCGCTCCCGAAATCGGTGCGCACCGGCTGATTTTCGACACCGGTGACCTCAGCCCGTTCTACCCGTCGGTGACCATCGACTTCCGCGTCGCCGACCCAGCCGAGCACTACCACGTGCCGCTGCTGCTCAGTCCCTACTCCTACTCGACCTACCGAGGTAGCTGAACAATGTCGATCAAGCTCGGGCCGAATAGATACGGCAAAGCGGAAAACCGGGTCGTCCGGGTGACGAAAACCGGTGGCATCCACGAGATCCGGGATCTGAACGTCGGTGTGGCGTTATCCGGTGACATGGACGAGGTCCACCTGACCGGTGACAATGCGACGGTCCTGCCGACCGACACCCAGAAGAACACCGTCTTCGCCTTCGCCAAGGAGCACGGCATCACCTCGCCGGAGGCGTTCGGTCTGCTGCTGGCACGGCATTTCGTCGACTCGCAGCCGCCCATCCACCACGCGCGGGTCTCCCTGGAGGAGTACGCGTGGGAACGCATTGTGGTGGGCCCCAGCGACAAGCAGCATTCGTTCGTGCGCTCCGGCCAGGAGACCCGCACCGCACGCGTGCACTACGACGGCGAAAACGCCTGGGTGGTATCGGGTTTGACGGGTTTGGTGGTGCTCAATTCCACCGGCTCGGAATTCCACGGCTACCTCAAGGACAAGTACACCACCCTGCAGGAGGCCTACGACCGGGTGCTGGCCACCGAGGTCAACGCGGAGTGGCGTTTCGCGAGCGAACCGGGTGATTGGGACGAGGCCTACCGCGAGGTCCGCGGCGCGCTGTTGGAGGCATTCGCCGACACCTACAGCTACTCGCTGCAGCAGACCCTCTACGCCATGGGCGACCGGGTGATCAGCGCGGTCCCCGAGGTCTGTGAGGTGCGGCTGTCGCTGCCCAATAGGCACCACTTCGTGGTGGACCTGTCGGGCTTCGGACTGGCGAACGACAACGAGGTGTTCTTCGCCGCCGATCGGCCCTATGGCCTGATCGAAGGCACCGTGCTCAGCGAGGAGGCCCCCGCGCCCGGACCGGCCTGGGAGTGACGATGGATTTCCTACGACCCGATACCTGGGCCGAGGCGCTTGCGCTGAAGGCCGCGAATCCGGAGGCCAAGCCCATCCAGGGCGGCACCGACGTCATGGTCGAACTCAACTTCGACCACGGCCGCCCGGCGGCACTGCTCGACCTGAACCGCTGTCGCGATCTGTTCGACTATTCGACTGAGGCCAACGGTCGAATCCGGATCGGCGCTGGCGTCCCGTACGTGCGCATCATCAACCGGCTGGGCCAGCAGCTGCCCGGCCTGGCACAGGCCTCGCGCACGGTCGGTTCGCCGCAGATCCGCAACCGCGGCACGGTCGGCGGCAATCTCGGCGGCGCGTCTCCGGCCGGGGACGCCCATCCCGCGCTACTGGCGGCCAATGCGGTGATCGAAGTGGAGTCCGCCGCGCGTGGTACCCGCCTGATCCCGATCGACGACTTCTACGTGTGGGTGAAGAAGAACGCACTGGAGCCCGACGAGCTGATCCGCGCCATCTGGATAGAGCCCGCCACGGGACCGCAGTACTTCTCCAAGGTCGGCACCCGCAATGCCATGGTGATCGCGGTCTGCGCGTTCTCGATCGCGCTGCACCCCGATACCCGCACGGTCGGCACCGGCATCGGTTCCGCCGGACCGACCCCGCTGCGGGCGGGCCCGGCCGAGGAGTTCCTGGCCACCACCCTCGACTGGGATGACCCGTCCCCGTTGCCTTTCGAGGTCATCCGCGACTTCGGCGAACTGGCCTCCGCCGCCGCCAAGCCGATCGATGACGTGCGCGGCACCGCGGAATACCGCAAACATGCCCTGACGGTGCTGGCCCGCCGCACCCTGTCCTGGGCGTGGACGGACTACCTGGCAGAAAGAAGGAGGGCAGCCTGATGCGTGTGACCTTCGACGTCAACGGCTCGCAAGAGACCGTCGACAATGTGTGGGAGGGCGAGAGCCTCCTCTATATGCTCCGCGAGCGGATGGGCCTGCCCGGCTCCAAGAACGCCTGCGAGCAAGGCGAATGTGGTTCGTGCACAGTCTATTTGGACGGCACCCCCGTGTGTTCCTGTCTGGTGGCCGCGGGGCAGGTGCAGGATCGCTCGGTGCGTACGGTCGAGGGGCTGGCCAAGGGGGCGAAGCTCGATCCGATGCAGGAGGCGTTCGTCGAGGCCGGTGCGGTCCAGTGTGGTTTCTGCACACCGGGTCTCATCGTGCAGGCGCACGACCTCATCCAACGCAATCCGAATCCCTCCGATGTGGAGATCCGCGAGGCGCTCGCCGGAAACCTCTGCCGTTGTACGGGATACGAGAAGATCCTCGACGCGGTGCGACTGGCCGCGGCACGTAAGGCGGGCAAATGAACGTTGTCATTGAGAACGCGTATATTGCGCCGGTCGTCGGTGACGAGATTGCGTCCGGATATGTCGTAATCGCCAATGGCCGTATCGAATCCCTCGGGGCTGGGCCCGCGCCGATCGTGACCGATGCCGAAAGGATCGACGGCACAGGCTGTTTGGTCACGCCCGGCCTGGTCAACACCCACCACCATCTCTACCAGTGGGCGAGCCAGGGTCTGTTCCAAGATTCGACCCTGTTCGAATGGCTGACCGGCCTCTACCGCACCTGGGCGCGCATGGACGCGGACGTCGTCTACGGCGCGGCCTCCGCTGGCCTGGGCTGGCTGGCGCTGACCGGCTGCACCACCAGCAGCGATCATCACTACATCTTCCCGAAGGGCCGCGGCGATCTGTTCGAGGCCGAGGTGCGCGCGGCCGGCGAGATCGGCCTGCGCTTCCACCCGTGCCGCGGTTCCATGGACCGCGGGCAGAAGGACGGCGGTCTGCCGCCGGACGAGGTGGTCGAGAGCCGCGACGAAATCCTCACCCACACCGCCGAAGTCATCGATAAGTATCACGATCCGTCGTTCGACTCGATGCTGCGGGTCGCGGTGGCACCCTGCTCGCCATTCTCGGTCAGCGAGGGCCTGATGGTCGATTCCGCCACCCTCGCACGCGCCAAAGGCGTTCGGCTGCATACCCATCTCGCCGAGACACTAGACGAGGAAGAACACTGCATCGAGCAGATGGGCTGCACCCCGGTCGAATATATGGAAAAGCTCGGCTGGCTCGGTGAGGACGTCTGGTTCGCCCACGCCGTCCATCTGCACGACGCCGATATCCGTCGCTTCGCCGAAACCGGCAGCGGTTCCGCACACTGCCCGAGCTCGAATGCCCGGCTCGGTGCCGGTATCGCCCGGGTCAGTGATCTGGTGGCCGCCGGTGCGCCGGTGGGCCTCGGAGTCGACGGCGCGGCCTCGAGCGAACTCACCTCGCTGGCCGGAGAAATGCGTCAGGCCATGCTGTTCCAGCGCGCGGTCAATGGGCCGACCGCCTTCACCGCGCGCCAGGCACTCGAGATCGGCACGCTCGGCGGCGCCCGTAATCTCGGCCGCCACCACGAGATCGGCAGTATCGAACCCGGCAAACTCGCCGATCTGGCCATCTGGCGGGTCGACGGCTTCCGCTCGGCGATCGAAGATCCGGTCTGCTCCTTGGTTTTCGGACCGACACCGCCGCTGGCCCGACTGCTGGTGGGCGGACGCACCGTCGTGGAGAACGACGAATTGCGCACCGTCGCACAGGATGTCGTCGGTCGAGCCGGTGTCGCGGCCCGGAAACGGCTGATGCGACAGGAGGCATGATGACCATCCCACGGACCACCCGCTTCCCGGGTGAGGTCGCCGCGCCGGGCAAAGGCGGCATCGGCGAGAGTCCGCTGCGTCCCGATGGCACCTTGAAGGTCAAGGGCGAGTTCGCCTATTCCTCCGACCTGTGGATCGACGGCATGCTGTGGGGCGCGACCCTGCGCAGCCCGCATCCGCGGGCGATTATCCGCAATATCGACATCGCGCCCGCACTGGCCATGACCGGTGTGCACGCCGTGCTCACCCATGAGGATGTGCCCGGTCGCAAGGTATACGGTCTCGACCACACCTGGGATCAGCCGGTCCTGGCCGTCGGTGAGGTGCGCCACCACGGTGAACCCATCGCCCTGGTCGCCGCCGACCACCCCGAGATCGCCCGGCGCGCCCTGGCCGCCATCGACATCGATTGGGAGGTACTGGAACCCATTACCGATCCGATGGCGGTGATCTCGGCTCCGAATCGGCTGAAGGTGCAGGAACGCGGCGGTATCGCCCGCCACCAGCCGGTGCGCGTCGGCGATATCACCGTGGGCCGGGCACTGGCGACCGTGGTGGTCGCCGAGGAATTCGAGGTCGGCATTCAGGACCAGGCATTCCTCGGCCCCGAATCCGGCTTGGTGATTCCGGCCGAGGACGGCGGGCTCGACTTCTACGTCGCCACCCAGTGGATGCACAATGATCTGTCCCAGATCGGCCCGTGCCTCGGCTTGGCCGACGACCAGATCCGCATGACCATGGCCGGTGTCGGCGGAGCCTTCGGCGGCCGTGAGGACCTGTCCATGCAGATCCACGCGGGCATGCTGGCCATGCACACCGGCAAGCCCGTCAAGATGGTGTACAACCGCGAGGAGTCGTTCTTCGGGCACGTGCACCGACACCCGGCGAAGATGCTCTACGAATATGGTGCCAATGCCATCGGAAAGCTCACCTACGCAAAGGTTGTCATCGTCCTCGACGGTGGCGCGTACACCTCGGCGACGCTGAATGTCACCGGTAACGCGTCCTCGCTGGCGGTCGGCCCGTACGAGATCCCGCATATCGAGATCGACGCCTACGGTGTCTACACCAACAACCCGCCGTGTGGCGCGATGCGTGGATTCGGTGCTGTCCAAGCATGTTTCGCACACGAGTCGATGATGGACAAGGTCGCCGAGGCACTGGATCTCGATCCGGTGCACGTGCGCCAGATCAACGCGGTATCACAGGGTTCCAAGCTGGCGACCGGTCAGGTGCTGCACGCGCCGACGCCGATGGCCGAGATGCTGGGGCAGTTGCGCGATATGCCGATGCCCCCCGAGTTGGACGCCTCGGATATCCGCAATCTGCCCGGTGGCGCATCGCAGACCACGCACGGCGAGGGGGTGGTGCGTGGTGTCGGCTACGGCGTCGGCATCAAGAACATCTGCTTCTCCGAGGCCTTCGACGACTACTCGACCGCGCGGGTGCGGCTGGAAGTCATCGCGGGAGAACCGGTTGCGCTGGTGCACACCGCGGCCGCCGAGGTCGGCCAGGGGCTGGTGACGGTCGAGGCGCAGATCGCACGCACCGAACTCGGCATCGAACGGGTCACCATTGCCCCGGCCGATAACCAGATCGGCGACTCCGGTTCGTCATCCGCCTCCCGGCAGACCTATATGACCGGTGGCGCGGTGAAGGCGGCGTGTGAAGCCGTCCGGCAACGCGTACTCGCGCTGGCGCAGGCCAAGTTCGGGCCGTCGCTGGGGCTGCGTCTGGTCGGCGGCAAAGTGGTCTCGAGCCGGGGGGAGGTGCTCGCGGCGATCGTCGATGTCCTGGATGAGGGGGTGATCGAAGAGACCCGCGAGTACCACCACCGGCCGACCACCGGTATGGATCCCGTTACGGGACAGGGAAATAGCCACACCCAACTGGCTCTCTGCGTACACCGCGCCGTGGTGGACGTGGACACAGACCTCGGCCTGGTCAAGGTCGTCTCCCTGGACGCGGTCCAGGACGTGGGCAAGATCATGAACCGCCTGTCCCTGGAGGGCCAGATCCACGGCGGCTCCGTTCAGGGGCTCGGCCTGGCGGTCATGGAGGAAATTCAGGTCAAAGACGGCAAGGTGCGCAACCCGTCCTTCACCGACTACCTGATCCCGACGATTCTCGATACGCCGTCACAGCGGCTGGAGATTCTCGAAAATGCCGATCCGCACGCCCCCTACGGGCTGCGTGGCGCCGGAGAGCCGCCCACGCTCTCCTCCACCCCCGCGATTGCCGCCGCGATCCGTGACGCGTGCCGATCACGGGGTGGAAACGTGCACATCAACCGAGTGCCGGTGCGACCGGAAGACATCATCCGGAGCAGTTGATCAACAGGGGCAACCAGGACTGACCAACTGTTGGACTGGACAGACCCCACAACAGCAGTACCCGAACCGAGCGGTCTGGATGAGAAGTCCCGACCGTAGGTCGGCTACGCCCCGAGGAGGGCACGCCAATGACCCAGATACAGACCAAGCCCAGCACGCCAGAGCCGGTAGCAGGAAGGTCTGCGCTCGACCGGTTCTTCCGGCTGAGCGAACGCAGAACCACCGTTTCCCGCGAAATCCGTGGCGGCATCACCACTTTCGTCGCCATGGCCTATGTCATCCTACTGGTGCCGCTGATTCTCGGCGGCGTCGCGGATGTCAACGGTGACAAGCTGAGCATTGCTCAACTCACCACGGCCACCGCATTTTCCGCGGGACTCAGCACCATCCTGATGGGCGTTGCGGGCAATGTGCCCCTGGCGCTCGCCGCGGGTCTCGGTGTGGTTCCGGTGGTCGCCTTCCAGGCCGCACCACATATGACCTGGCCGCAGACCATGGGTTTGGTCGTACTGATGGGCGTGATCATCGTGATCCTGGCCGCGACCGGGTTGCGGACGATGATCATCAACGCCATTCCGCTCGGTCTCAAGAATGCCATCGGCGTCGGGATCGGCATGTTCATCGCCATGATCGGGCTGGTCTCGGCCGGGGTGGTGGGACACGGCGCGCAGACCGGTCCGCCGGTCACCCTCGGGGCCGGTGGTCATCTATCCGGTTGGCCCGTGGTGGTTTTCGCGGTCGGCCTGCTGGTCATGCTGGCGCTGTTCATCCGCAAGGTGCCCGGTGCGATTCTGATCAGCATCGCCATCGCGACGGTGCTCGCCATCATTGTCAACGCAGCGGCCACGATCGATCCACAGACCTGGGGGCCGGTGGTGCCGGAGAAGCCGAAGGGTTTCTTCGCCGCACCCGATTTCGGACTGGCACTGCATATCGACCTGTTCGGCGGATTCGCCGAGGCGGGCGGGCTGGTCGCGGGGGTCGTGCTGTTCACCCTGGTGCTGACCGGGTTCTTCGACGCCATGGGAACGGTTTTCGGCGTCTGTGACGAGGCCGGTCTGCTCGATGAGAAGGGCACCATGCCCAGCCTCGGCAAGGTCCTGACCATCGACGGTGTCGCGCAGATCATCGGCGGTGTCAGCGGCGGTGCGGGCAATACCGTGTACGTCGAGTCCGCGACGGGTGTCGGTGAGGGCGCCCGTACCGGTCTGACCAGCCTGGTCACCGGTGGACTGTTCTGCCTCGCAGTATTCTTCACCCCGCTCGCCGCGGTGGTGCCGATCCAGGCCGCCGCTCCGGCGCTGGTGATCGTCGGTGCGCTGATGATGACCCAGGCCCGCAAGATCGACTGGAACGATCTGGAGGTGGCGGTACCCGCCTTCCTGACGATCGTGCTCATGCCGTTCACCTACTCGATCACCAACGGTGTCGGCGCTGGCCTCATCGCCTTTGTGGTGATCAAGGTGGCGCGCGGCAAATTCCGTGAAATCCATTGGCTGATCGGGGTGGTGAGCCTCGTCTTCGCCGGTTACTTCGGCATCTCGGTCATCGAACTACTCCTGGGCGGATAGCACCATGCGCGACCTCACGGCAGAACTTCGGAAATGGCATGCGGCGGACAAGGATTACGCCGTCGCCACCGTCATCGGCGTCACCGGCAGTGCCCCGCGGCCGCCGGGTGCGGCGCTGGCGGTCGACGCCGACGGCATTGTCATCGGAAGTATCTCCGGTGGCTGTGTCGAGGGCGCGGTATACGAACTCTGCCGTGAGGTCCTGCGCACCGGGCAGCCGATGCGCGAAACCTTCGGATACAGCGATGATGACGCCTTCGCGGTCGGATTGACCTGCGGCGGCGAACTCGAGGTCTTCGTCCAGCCGATCACCGCGGTCGAACGGGTCGCCATCGAGGCGATCCTGCGCACCGATGAGCCGGTCGCGCTGGTACGGGATCTGAAAACCGGTGCGGCCATGGCGATCGGCTCCTGGTGGACCGTCGGCGCGGCGTTCGACGGGCCGGTCGTGGTCGAGGCCAGGGCAATGCTCGAGATGGGCGCCACCGGTATGCGCGAGATCGGCTGTGGTGCGGGCGAAGTCACGGTTTTCGTGGAATCCTACGTACCTCCGCCGCGCATGATCGTCTTCGGCGCCATAGATTTCGCGGCCGCCGTCACTCGGATCGGGCGCTTCCTCGGATATCACGTCACGGTATGCGACGCTCGCCCGGTCTTCGCCACCCGTGCGCGCTTCCCGGATGCCGACGAGATCGTCGTGCAGTGGCCGGACCGCTATCTGGCACGCACACAGGTCGACTCGCGCACCGTGCTGTGTGTGCTCACCCATGATGCCAAATTCGATATTCCACTGCTCGAGGTGGCGCTGCGACTGCCGGTGGCCTATGTGGGCGCGATGGGTTCCCGTCGCACCCACGAGGACCGCATGGCCCGCCTGCGTGCCGCAGGTGTGACGGAATCCGAACTGGCCCAATTGCATTCACCCATAGGCCTGGATCTGGGCGCGCGCACCGCGGAGGAGACCGCGGTATCCATCGCTGCCGAGATCGTCGCGATCCGCCGTGGCGGTTCGGCCCAACCGCTCACCACCACCGGCGGACCGATCCACCGGGACCTGCTCCCGGTCCGGTGAGCCGCGCACCCCGCCGTGCATCTGTACACCCGGTACGCGGGGTGCGTGGCTTCGGCGTCGAGTCCGGGGCTGGAGCATCCTACGAAATCGACTTCGGGATATTCGATCGGCTTCGTGCTCATTACCGCTGTTCCGACAGTGCGGTCGGCCAACATAATTGATGAAATTGCGAACAAAGGAACCGCTGAATGCCGCTGATATTTCTGAATGGTTCCGCCATGCGCGGCGGACCGCTCAATCATCTGCTGGACGGTGCGCCTTTCGCGGGGGAAGCGAAAACCGCACCGCGTTATCGTTTCTATTCGGTCGGCAACCGGTTCCCGGGTCTGGATCCCGCCGCGGACGGCGGCGACTCGATCTCCGGCGAACTCTTCGACGTGCCGATGGAGGTGCTGCGGCAGCGGCTGCTACCAGCCGAACCGCCCGAACTCGAACTCGGCGCAATCGAACTCGATGACGGCCGTTCGGTCCTGTCGATGCTGCTGCGCCGACCGCCCACCTCATATCCGGAGCTGATCGACATCACCGCCATCGGCAGCTGGCGGAAATACCGTGAAGGAGCTGAATGACCAAGCAGGCCGAGGGCGTCGCATTCCCGAAATTCGACGTCAATTGCTCGATTCTGTTCACCGATCTCCCGCTGCTCGAACGGCCCGCCGCAGCAAAGCGAGCCGGATTCGACGCGGTCGAACTCTGGTGGCCGTTCGGGGAGGATCCGACGCCGGGCGATAAGGAGATCGACGGATTCGTCCGCGCGATCCGTGATGCCGGTGTGGAATTGGTCGGGCTGAACTTCATCGATCTGATTCCGGCGGGCGGCCGCGGGCTGGTCTCGATTCCGAGCGAGGTCACCCGGTTGCGCGACAATATCGATGTCGCCGTCGGCATCGCCGAGGAGACCGGCTGCCGCGCGCTGAACGCCCTGTACGGCAACCGGGTCGAGGGCGAGAGTCCGGAGAAGCAGGACGAACTCGCGCTGGAGAACCTGCGCCTGGCCGCACAGGCGGCAGGCGTCATCGGTGCCACGGTCCTGCTGGAAGCGCTGAATTCCTTTGAGTCGCCGAACTATCCGATCGTGAGCGCGGCGCACGCAGTACAGATCATTGAGCAGACCGGCGCGCCCAATGTGCGCTTCCTCTGCGACCTCTACCACCTTGCGCGGATGGGCGAGGAGCTGCACTCGGTAATCCGCACGCACGCACCGCATATCGGCCATGTACAGATCGCCGACAATCCGGGGCGCGGCCGTCCCGGCACCGGTGAACTCGACTTCGCCGCGCTGTTCCAAACCCTCGCCGAGAGCGGCTACGACGGCTGGATCGGCCTCGAATACAAAGACCCCGAGCTGAATTGGAAGTGGATCAAATGAGTACAGTATCGCGAAGCGATTCCGCGGGGGGCGCGACGGGTGGGCGCAAGATCGGCTTTATCGGCCTGGGGATCATGGGCAGCCCGATGGCGGGCCACTTGGTCAAGGCCGGACATGAGGTGACCGGCTACGATATCGGCCCAACCGGTCTGGAGAAGCTGAAGGCCGCGGGTGGCTCGACCGCCTCCGGTGTCGCGGAAGCGGTGCGGGACAAGGACATCGTCATCACGATGCTGCCCCAGGACGAGCACGTCGAGGCGGTCTTCGCCGATATCCTGGTACACACCGCCCCCGGCACGCTCTACATCGACTTCTCCACCATTACGCCGAAGACCGCACGCTGGACCGCTGAGCAGGGCGCCAAGAAGAGCCTGCGCGTGCTCGATGCCCCGGTCTCCGGCGGTGAGCCCGGCGCAATCAATGCCGCACTGTCGATCATGGTCGGCGGTGCCGAGGCCGACTTCGCCGCGGCCACCCCAATTTTCGAGGCGGTCGGCAAAACCTTCGCACTGGTCGGCCCGAACGGCGCCGGTCAGGTGGTCAAGGCCGCCAACCAACTCGTCGTCGGCGGCACCTACGCGCTGGTGGCCGAGGCGATTCTGCTGATGGAGAACCTGGGCGCCGATGCCGAGAAGGGCCTGGATGTGCTGGCGGGCGGACTCGCGGGCAGCAAGATCCTCGAACTCAAGCGCGCGTCCATGCTGAAGCGCGACTTCAAGCCCGGCTTCCGTATCGACCTGCACCACAAGGATATGGGCATCATCCTGCAGGCCGCCCGCGACGCCGAGGTGTCGATCCCGATGGGCGCGCTCACCGCGCAGCTGATCGCCGCCGCCCGCGCCATGGGACACGGTTCGCTGGACCACTCCGGTCTGCTGAAGGTCGCCGAGGCGCTGTCGGGTCGGGGCGGGGCGAACTGACCATGGCACGCATGCGCACCGTGGACGCCGCGGTTCTGATTCTCGAAAAGGAAGGTGCGACACAGGCATTCGGTTTGCCCGGTGCCGCGATCAACCCCTTCTACAGCGCCATGCGCGCGCACGGCGGCATCAGGCATGTGCTGGCCCGCCACGTCGAAGCGGCCTCGCATATGGCCGAGGGCTACACCCGTGCCACGCCCGGCAATATCGGTGTCTGCATCGGGACCTCGGGTCCGGCGGGCACCGATATGATCACCGGTCTGTATTCGGCCAGTGCGGATTCCATTCCGATTCTGTGCATCACCGGTCAGGCGCCGGTGGCCAAATTGCACAAGGAGGACTTCCAGGCCGTCGATATCGCCTCGATCGCCGCGCCGGTCAGCAAGTGGGCCGTCACGGTGCTCGAGCCCGCGCAGGTGCCGGGCACCTTCCAGAAGGCGTTCCGGTTGATGCGGGAAGGGCGTCCCGGTCCGGTGCTGATCGATCTGCCGGTCGATGTGCAGCTCGCCGAAATCGAATTCGATATCGAGACGTACGAGCCGCTAGAGGTGCTTCGTCCGTCCGCGACGCGGGCGCAGGCGGTCAAGGCCATCGAGATGTTGAGCGCGGCGCAACGCCCGCTCATTGTCGCGGGCGGCGGCATCGTGAATGCCGATTCCGCGGCATTGCTGGTCGAATTCGCCGAACTGACCGGCGTTCCGGTGGTGCCGACCCTGATGGGCTGGGGCACGATTCCCGATGACCACGCACTGCACGCCGGCATGGTCGGTCTGCAGACCTCGCACCGGTACGGCAATGCCACCCTGCTGGAGTCCGATTTCGTCCTCGGCATCGGAAACCGTTGGGCCAATCGGCATACCGGCGGTGTGGACACCTACACCAAGGACCGCACCTTCGTACACGTCGATATCGAGCCGACCCAGATCGGCCGCGTCTTCGCACCGGATTTCGGTATCACCTCCGATGCGGGTGCCGCGCTTCGGATCTTTATCGAGGTCGCGCGGGAACGCGCCGCTGCTGGGCGGCTGTCGGATCGCAGCGTGTGGGCCGAGCAGTGCCGCAACCGGAAACAGGTGGGGCTGCGCAAGACGCACTTCGACGATATGCCGATCAAACCGCAGCGGGTCTACGAGGAGATGAACAAGGCGTTCGGACCCGATGTGCGCTACGTCAGCACCATCGGCCTCTCACAGATCCAGGCGGCGCAGCTGCTGCACGTCTACCGGCCGCGGCACTGGATCAACGCGGGTCAGGCCGGACCGCTGGGCTGGACCGTGCCAGCGGCCATCGGTGTCGCCACCGCCGATCCCGAATCCACCGTGGTGGCGCTGTCGGGTGACTACGACTTCCAGTTCCTGATCGAAGAATTGGCGGTCGGCGCGCAGTTCAATATCCCATACATCCATGTCGTGGTGAACAACTCGTATCTGGGCCTGATCCGTCAGGCACAGCGGGCCTTCGATATGGACTACTACGTGCAGTTGGCCTTCGACAATATCAACAGCCCGGAGCTGGCCGGCTACGGTGTCGATCATGTCAAGGTCGCGGAAGGCCTGGGCTGCAAGGCGATTCGGGTATTCGATCCGGCCTGGATCGGTCCCGCACTGGATGAGGCGAAGAAGCTCGTCGCCGAATTCCGGGTGCCGGTGGTCGTCGAGGTCATTCTCGAACGCGTCACGAATGTGTCGATGGGACTCGAGATCGACAATATCGTCGAATTCGAGGAACTGGCTCAGTCCGCCGCCGACGTGCCCACCGCGACCGCACAGCTGGACTGAGCGTCATGCCTCGAGTCCTGATCGCGTCCGACAAGTTCAAGGGGTCATTGACCGCCGCTCAGGTCGGTGCCGCGGTCCGCACCGGTATCCACCGCATTCGGCCCGATGCCGAGGTGTCGGTGGTGCCGATCGCGGACGGTGGGGACGGCACCGTCGCCGCCGCCTTGGCCGCCGGGTACGAGGCGGTGCTGCTGACCGCGCCCGGACCCACCGGCGAACCGGTGTGCACGGCGTATGCCCGCCGCGAGGATATCGCCGTGGTGGAGTTGGCGGATGTATCCGGACTCGTGCGACTGCCGGGCGGTGAGTTCGCGCCGATGACCGCGACCAGCCGGGGCACCGGCGAGGTCATCGCCGCGGCGATCGAGGCCGGATGCCGCCGGGTGCTGCTCGGCATCGGCGGTAGCGCTGGCACCGATGGCGGCGCCGGACTGCTGCGAGCGCTCGGTGCACGGCTGATCGATGCCGACGGGGCCGAAATCGGTGACGGCGGTGCGGCCTTGGCGCGGCTGCACACGATCGACCTTGCGAAGGTGCGGGAACGGCTGGCCGGGGTCGAAATCACCGTCGCCTGCGATGTCGACAATCCGCTCACCGGTCCGCGCGGTGCGGCGGCTGTCTACGGTCCGCAAAAGGGCGCCGATGGTGACCAAGTGGCGACGCTGGATGCGGCGCTCACGCATTGGGCCGACTGTGTCGCGGCCGCAACCGGCACCGATCTGCGTGATCGTGCGGGTGCCGGTGCGGCGGGCGGGGTCGGATTCGCCGCCGTCACGGTGCTCGGTGCTCGGCTGCGTCCCGGGATCGAATTGGTGCAGGAGCTGGTCGGTTTCGGCGAGCGGGTGGCCGGTGCGGATCTGGTGGTGACCGGGGAGGGCATGCTCGACGAGCAGACCCTGTACGGCAAGGCACCGGCTGGTGTCGCCACCGCCGCGCGGTTTTCCGGTGTGCCGGTAGTCGCCGTCTGTGGCCGGAATGTGTTGCCCACCGAGCGATTGCGTGCAGCGGGGTTCGCCGCCGCATACGCCCTTGCCGATATCGAACCGGATATCGCGCGCTGCTTCGCGGAGGGTGAACTGCTGCTCGAGCGGCTGGGTATGCGGATTGCCGCCGAACATCTGGCGCCGGATCCGACGACCGAGCGGCCATCTGCCGGGCGCTGGTCGCCGGACCAAGTGTCGACAGACCATGCCGCCGAGCCGTCCACTCCGCAGCGCAGGATAGCGGACCCGGCCGATGACATTATCGCGACCGCCTCCCACAACGGCGATGGCGCGAGGACCTTCGACGGGAGATTTCGATGAACAACGACAGAGTCGCGTGATGCGGAAAAACTCTGAGATCAAGACGATTTCACCGGTCCCCGCCCACCTGGACCTGGTGATCCGTGCGCAGCGGATCATCGGGACGGCGGGGGAGACCAGCGGCTCGGTCGGCGTGCGCGACGGTCGGATCGTGGCGGTCGAGCCGCTGGACTCCGCCTTGGCCGCCAAATCGGTTGTCGAACTGGCCGCGGACGAGGTGCTGCTGCCCGGTGTCGTGGATGCGCATGTGCACGTCAACGATCCGGGGCGCACCGCATGGGAGGGCTTCCCGAGTGCGACCAAGGCGGCCGCCGCCGGTGGTGTCACCACGATTATCGATATGCCGCTCAACAGCATTCCGCCGACCTGCGATCTCGCGGCACTCGAGGTGAAGCGCAAGACCGCGCGGGATCGGGTGTACGTCGATGTCGGGTTCTGGGGCGGGGCGATCCCGGGGAATGTGGCAGATCTGCGCCCGCTGCAGGATGCCGGTGTATTCGGCTTCAAATGCTTTCTGCTGCACTCCGGCGTCGACGAATTCCCGGCACTGGACGCCACCGGGCTGGAGCTGGCGATGCGCGAGATCCGATCGTTCGACGGACTGCTCATCGTGCACGCCGAAGACGCGCATGCGATCGAGCGCGCACCGATTCCACAGGGGGACAAGTACTCCGGATTCCTGCGTTCGCGTCCGCGCGGTGCGGAGAATCTGGCCGTCGCCCAGGTGATCGAACTGGCTCGCTGGACCGGCTGCCGCGTACACATTCTGCACGTATCGAGTTCGGATGTGCTGCCGATGATCGCCTCGGCCCGCCGCGATGGCGTCCGGATCACCGCCGAAACCTGTCCGCACTACCTGTCGTTCGCGGCCGAGGAAATTCCGGACGGGGCAACACAATTCAAATGCTGCCCGCCGATCCGCGAGAGCGGCAATCGCGAGCTGCTCTGGGCCGGGTTGCGCGATGGCACCATCGACATGGTGGTCTCGGACCACTCGCCATCGACCGCGGACCTGAAGTGTTTCGACACCGGTGACTTCGCCCGCGCGTGGGGCGGGATCTCCTCACTGCAGCTCGGCCTTTCGGCCGTATGGACCGAGGCGCGCCTGCGCGGGTTCACCCTGGTCGACCTCGCCCGCTGGATGAGCCGAGCACCGGCCCGATACGCCGGTCTGCGCCACAAGGGTGCCATCGAGGTCGGCTACGACGCGGATTTCTGCGTCTTCGCACCCGATGACGCCTTCGTTGTCGACGCACACCGCCTGCACCACAAGAACGCCGTCACGCCGTACGCGGCCCGCCCGCTGGCGGGTGCGGTGCGCGGTACCTGGTTGCGCGGCAACCGAATCGATATCGACGACGAGCCGCAGGGGCGGCTCCTGGCCCGAGGAGAAGTATGACCGATCGAACCGCCCCCGCCTTCACCCGACTGCCCGATCTCGCCTCCCGCGCGCTCGCGGGCAGTGTGGTCTACGCCAATGACGAACTGTTCGCCGAACGGGAGAACCTGATCCGGCCCGGCCGTGCGGTATTCAGCACCGAGGACTTCGGCCACAAGGGCAAGACCTACGACGGCTGGGAGACCCGCCGTCGTCGCGAGACCGGCAACGACTATGCGCTGATCCGGCTCGGTGTGCCCGGTCGGGTGCACGGTGTCGTCATCGATACCGCCTGGTTCATCGGCAACTATCCGCCCTTCGCCTCGGTCGAGGCGACCAGTGTGGAGGGGCAGCCGTCCCCGGCCGAACTGCAGCAGGCCGATTGGGTGACCTTGGTCGCGAAGTCCGAAATCGAGGGCAATACCGATAACTTCTTCGAGGTCACCGACGCGCGTCGCTTCACCCACGTGCGGCTCTCGATCTACCCGGACGGCGGCGTCGCCCGCTTCCGGGTGCACGGCACCGCACTACCGGATCCCCGTTTCCTCAGTGGCACAGTCGATCTCGCCGCAGTGGAGCACGGCGGCCGGGTCGTCGACTGCTCGAATATGTTCTTCTCCGCGCCGACCAATATCCTGTTGCCGGGCCGGTCACGGCAGATGGACGAGGGCTGGGAGGGCGCGCGCCGCCGCGACTCCGGCAACGATTACGTCACCGTGCGGCTCGGCGCGCGCGGTGCGGTGCGGCGCGTGGAGATCGACACTTCGAATTACGTTGGCAATGCGCCGGGTTGGGCGGTGCTGCGCGGTGCGGACGCCGCGTCCGGCGCGGATCTCGATCTCGACGATCCGTCGAGCTGGACCGAATTGCTGCCGCGGACCCGGTTGCAGCCCGACGCCCGCCACTTCTTCCGGATCGGTGCGGGCGAGCCGGTCACCCATGTGCGACTCGATGTCTACCCCGACGGCGGCGTGGCCCGACTCCGGGTCCACGGTGAGATCGATCCGGCCACCTTGGTCGCCGATGCCGTCGCCTGGCTCGACGCCCTCCCGGAACCGCACGCACTTCAGGTGCTCGCCACCGATGGCGGGTTGGCGCACGACGATGCGAGGAAGCTGCTCGCGCAACGCCCCTTTGCGAGTCCCGATGCAGTTCCGTCGGCCGTGATCGACGCGCTCCTCGCACGGTAGTCGCGGCGGGGAATGGCCGCAGCGCCCATTTCCGAGTCGAATCGACAGGGTGACATCGGCACGGGAATGGGCGCTGAGCCCGAAGCGCTCCGGACCGGCCCGACCATCTGGACAACCCCGAGCAGCCGGACCAGGGCGTGGTCCGAAATCCGCTGGCGATCGGGGCCGAGTTGATCTAGCGTTCGCCGCATGGTGCGCGATGATGGGTCGGCTGATCGGCAAGCCATTGTCGCGGCGGCCGTGGCGGTGGTGTTGTGGGCTTCGGCCTTCGTCTTCATTCGCGCAGCGGGACACGATTTTTCGCCGGGCGCGCTGGCGTTGGGGCGATTGCTCGCGGCCTCGGTCACGCTCGTCGCGGTGCTGGTCATCAGGGGGGAGGGCCTGCCGGTTCGAGCCGCATGGCCGGGCATCATCGTCTCCGGGGTGCTGTGGTTCGGCGTCTATATGGTGGCGTTGAACTGGGGGGAGCGCAATGTCGACGCCGGAACCGCGGCGATGGTCGTCGGCATCGGACCGGTATTGATCGCGGTACTGGGCGGTTTGGTGCTGCGGGAGGGCTTTCCGGCCCGGCTGATGGCAGGTATGGCGGTCTCGTTCGCGGGCACGATCGTGGTCGGATTCTCGACCACCGACGGCGGTGGCGCCGCGGTGCTCGGTGTCGTGCTGTGTCTGATCGCCGCGATCGTCTGGGCCGCATCGACCATCGCGCAGAAGCCCGCGCTCGCGAGTGCATCCGCCTTGCAGGTGACCACCTTCGGTTCCGTCATCGGAACGATCGCCTGTCTGCCGTTCTTCTGGCAACTGATCACCGAGGCCGCCGCGGCACCACTGTCGTCGACGCTCAGTCTGGTATACCTGGGCGTCTTCCCGACGGCATTGGCGTTTACCACCTGGGCCTACGCCCTGGCGCGCACCACCGCAGGAAAGATGGGCGCGACCACCTATGTCGTTCCCGCACTCGTTGTTGTGATGTCGTGGATCGCGCTCGACGAGGTACCTGGCCCGCTGACCATCTTCGGTGGTGTCCTGTGTCTGGCCGGTGTGGCGATTACCCGGTCCCGCCCACGCGTCGCCGCGCCCGTCGATCCTGAGGCGGCCGAAACTGCTGCGTGAATCGCAGCTGCCGCGCACCGGAAAGTCCGATCGGAGCTCGGCGTGTGTTCCCGCCACGTCGCCGGTCGTCGCGGGGCAGAATCGGCAGTCGTGGACACTTCTGATCTCACCGTTGACCTGATGGACCGCGCACTGACGCAGATGGGCGAGGTCATCGCGGCGATTCGCCCGGAGCAGGCGACACTGCCGACGCCCTGTACGGACTGGGATGTGCAGGCGCTCGTGCGCCACGTCATCGGGCAGGACCTGCGGAATTTCCTGGTCTCCGTGCGCGGCGAGATGGCCGACTGGGCGGCCCCGCCCGAGGAACTCGGACCGGACTGGGCGGCGCAGTTCCGCGCCGCGGCCGCACCGGTGCTCGATACCTGGCGCTCCGCCGATCTGGACCGCCCGGTCTCGGGGCCCGGCGGCCGGGAAGCCCCGCTGCGCAGTCGAGCCGACCAGCAGCTGACCGAATTGGCCATGCATGCCTGGGATCTGGCCCGCGCGACCGGCCAGGACCGGGAACTGGATCCGCACATCGCCGAACACGGCCTGGCCTGGTCGCATACCATGCTGCGCCCCGAATTCCGCGGTCCCGATAAGGCCTTCGGCCTCGAGGTGCCCGTCCCCGCCGACGCGCCCACGTACGAACGGCTCGCCGGTTGGTTCGGCCGCGATCCCGAGTGGAAGTCGCCCGGCGCGGCGGGCTGAGCGCCGCGCCCGGTGCGCAGCCGTGCTGGTCTATCGGGCGAGCACAACAGGTAGCTCGAACGGGCCACTGTGCCGAAATCCGGAGCGCCACCGGATATTCCGCGCATCGCATGCGGGGGTCGCGGTGGCGCCGGCGATGAACAGCCGATCGAGCACACGCTTCCTGCGATAGTGCGGTGTCGCGCAGACACGCCGGTCCAGCGGTGCCGAACACAGGGTGTGGTGAAGATCTCGAAATGTGCTGGTCATTTGGCCGAGGAGGTGCAAGGCTTAAGCGGTGACACATCCTCCGGATACAGCGTCGGTGGGGGCGGATCCCGCGACCGACAAGCTCGACCTCGCGGTCTTCAAGGTGGCAGGGGTGGTCGTGCTCGGCGCGATCATGTCCATCCTCGACATCACCGTGGTGACCGTCGCGATCCCGAAGTTCCAGAACGAATTCCACACCACCACCGCGATTGCGGCCTGGTCGATGACCGGTTACACGCTGGCCCTGGCCAGCGTCATTCCGCTCACTGGATGGGCGGCGGACCGATTCGGCACCAAGCGGCTGTACATGCTCGCGCTGACGCTGTTCGTGCTCGGCTCGGTGCTGTGCAGCCAGGCCTGGAGTATGGAATCGCTCATCGGCTTCCGCGTGGTCCAGGGCCTGGGCGGTGGCATGCTGATGCCGCTCGGTATGACGATCATGACCCATGCGGCGGGTCCGCAGCGGATCGGCCGGGTGATGGCGGTGCTCGGCGTGCCGATGCTGCTCGGCCCGATCTGCGGCCCGATCCTGGGCGGCTGGCTGATCGATAGCCACGGCTGGAAGTGGATCTTCCTGATCAACCTCCCGGTCGGCGTCATCGCCCTGATCCTGGCCTTCGTCGTATTCCCCGCGGATCGGCCGGAACCGTCGGAATCCTTCGATTTCCTCGGCATGTTGCTGGCCTCGCCCGGTTTGGCACTGTTCCTTTTCGGTGTCTCGTCGATTCCGGGTGAGGGCACGGTCATCGCGGCCAAGGTACTCATACCCGCCGTCATCGGCCTGGTGCTCATGGTGCTATTCGTGCTGCACGCGCTGCGTATCGAACATCCGCTGATCGATCTGCATCTGTTCCGCAACCGGTCGCTGACCTTCGCGGTGCTCACCATGGTGCTGTTCGCGACCGCGTTCTTCGGCGCCGGTCTGCTACTGCCGACCTACCTGCAGCAGGTGCGCGGTGAGACGGCCATGGCGGCCGGTCTGCTGATGGCGCCGCAGGGCCTCGGCGCGATGTTGACCATGCCGATCGCGGGCCGACTCGTCGACAAGATCGGTCCCGGCAAGATCGTCATGACCGGCATCTCGCTGCTCTCGCTCGGCACGGTGTTCTTCGTGCAATTGAAGGCGGATACGCCGTATTCGTTCATGCTCGGCGCATTGTTCGTCATGGGACTCGGCATGGGCTGCACCATGATGCCGATCATGACCGCGGCGATCCAGACGCTGACCCATCAGCAGGTCGCCCGTGGTTCGACACTGATGAACATCATCAACCAGTCCGCCGGATCGATCGGCACCGCAACGATGTCGGTGGTCCTCAGCAGCCTGCTGAACCGGCAAACATTCGCCAAACCCGCGATCGCGTCGAATTACGATCCATCGATCACGGCCCAGCTGCCGCCGGGTGCGGTCGATACGGGATTGAGCCAGGCCGCGTCGGCATTCAGCCACACCTACATCGTGGCGCTGGTACTCATCGTGCTGACCTTGATTCCCGCGGCGTTCCTGCCGCGTACCAAGCCGAAGGCGGATGCGGTGGCGGAGGCACCGGCACTGGTCCATTAGCCGCGGGTTCCGAGTTCGCCTGAGTGTCAGGCGAACTCGGAGCTACCGCTGCGCCGCGTGCAGAAATTCCAGGACGAGGGGGCTCGCGGTGTCGCGGAATTCGTCGAAATAGGCGTGCTGCGCGCCCGGGATCAATGCGAGCCGGGCGCCCGGGATGCGCTCCACCAACAGCGGCGCGTTCGCCGCGGGGTTGAACCGGTCGTCGGTCCCGTGTACGACCAGCGTGGGAACCGCGATATCCGGCAGCACATCCCATGCGTCGTGCTTATTACTCGCGTAGAGATGCCTGCGTTTGGCGTAGGCGGGCATCTCCGGATCGCCGAGGGTATTGAACGGGCCGGATGTGCTCGCCAGATACCCGGGCGTGTACATCAATTCCAGCAGCGCCTGCCGTACCGCCGCCGGATCGGCCTCGGACAGCGACTTTCGGACCTCGGCGCCACGTTCCACCGCGTGCCGACCACCCGGCGAGGTGCAGCCGAGTATCAGCGTATGGACCCGATCCGGAAATCGCGCGGCCAGCCACTGCGCAACCCGCCCGCCCATCGACGTGCCGTACACGGCGACCCGGTCGATGCCGAGATCGTCGAGCACCGCGATGGCATCCTCGGCGAATCCCATGGTGCTGTACCGGATATCCGGCTTATCGCTGTCGCCGGTGCCGCGATAGTCCAGCGAGACGGTGCGATACGCGGTCTCGAAGTCCGTGCGGATCCCGTCCCACCAGTGGTGGTTGTTCGCCTGTCCGCCGAGCAAGAGCAGTGGCGAGCCGACACCGGCGGTCTGATACGCGATCCGCGCGCCATCCGCGGCCTTGGCATACGGCATGGTCCGAACTCCCTTCAGCCGTAGAGTGCGACGAAGCGCTCCAGCGAGCGCTCGATATCACCCTTGAGCGCACGGGCGACGCCGGAACCGATCGGACCGAACAGCGGCGCGCCGCCCAGGTCGATATCGACGGTGACCTCCGAGCCCGCCCCCTTCGGGGCGACGAGCAGTTCGAGCTTGAATTTGGTGCCGCCCTTGCCCGTACCGCTCAATGCCAGTCGCCGCGGCGGTTCGGCGGCCTTGACGGTCCAGGTCACCCGATTGCGCAACCCCTTGACCGAGGCGACGCCGATGAGTTGGGTGCCGACGGTGAGTTCGGCGGGCACCTCGTTGCGCCACGCCTCGTGCATGGTGAGCCATTTGTCGAGCTCGCTCAGATCGGAGGTGTGCGACCAGGCCTCCTGCGGGGTGATCGGCACATCGACGGACACCTTCAGCTTTGCCATTCGCGCATGGTATCCGGTACCTGCGGTTCGCTATACATGGGCACGTGCGGCATCGGCGATAGCGATCGGCTACTGTGCCGCTCGTGCGATGGCCCCGCACGGGTGAAATTCGTGCAGGCCAAGGGATCCGGAAGGCGGCATGCGAAATGCCCGGGGGCGCTGGCAGTTCGAGGAATCGGAATGTGGTTTTCGGATCGAGAGAGACTTCGCTGCGATGCTGCTACTGTGGGCGGGTCGTCGGGTGCTGGGCAGTCGGCTCGGCTCGATCCGTTCGGTCGGTGGTTCCCCGGAATCACTTGCCCTGTGGGCACTCTGGGGCGGTACTGGTGTGCGTGCGGTCGTGGCCGCAAAGGTGCTCCGGTACGCCGACGTGGCCGCATTCGACGAGTGTTATTCCTGGTCGGCGTCGCGAGAAAGGCGAAACAAACCGCTGCGACACCGGCTGTCGCAACGACGAGAGAGCTGATGAATCAAGATATCGCCGTGGTGCTTTCATGGATCCTCGCCCCCGCTCTCATTATTGCCGTGGCGGCGGCGGTGTATATAGCGCAATACGCGAAACAACAACGGGCCAGAGCCGAGACTCTCAGTAGGGAGAGCCGCGCGCACGAGGAGATCCTCGAGCACTTCGCCGGAAAGACCCTTCCGGCGATGTCGGAGGCGGTGCGCCGCTTCGAGGCGCCGGTGTCGGCGATCGAGGTGCCGACGGGGCTGGAGAATTCCCGCTTCGCCCAGTGCCTGCAGTGGGTCTCCGAGCGCTTCGCCGATGACCTACGGGGCGTGCAGTCCGAGACGCACGAGCAGGTCGTCCGCGAGGCCGACGACAAGGCCCAGCAGGTGGTCCAGACGACCCAGGACGCCACCCGCGCCGAGGTGGAGTCCACCTCGCGGGCGGCGACCAGTGCGGCAGTGCGCTCCTTCGGCACCTCCGTGGTCAGCCTCGGCGCCGACGTCAGTCAAGTGGTGAGCGCCGCGCTGCGCGAGCACCGCGACGACGAGGTCTACGCCACCCTCACTCGCATCGACCACACCGTCCAGCAGATGCTGCGGCAGGCCCAGTCGTATGTGATCGTCTGTGGTGGTCTGCCGGGTCGGCGCTGGCCCGCGCAGTCGCTCACCGATGTTGTCGGTGGTGCGATCGGACGTGTTCGCGACTACCTGCGGGTGCGCCCTGCGCAACTCGACCGCATTGTGATCAGCCGTGCGGTGGAGCCGCTGGTGCACACCCTGGCCACCCTGCTCGACAACGCGCTGCGCTACTCCCCGCCAACGTCTTTCGTCGACGTGAGCTTCCAGGAGGGCCACCACGGCGTCACCGTGATCATCGACGACGCCGGTGTGCGGATGAATGCCGAGCAGATGGAAGAGGCCAGGCAGGTGCTCGCCAACGAGCGCCCGATCGACATCCACCAGCTCGGCCCGTCGCCGCGCGTCGGCTTCCCCGGTATCGCGGCACTGGCGCGGCGTTACGGGTTCACCGTCTACATCGATGGCCCGAACATCTACGGCGGCATGCGGGCGATGGTCTACATCCCCGAGGCGCTGCTCGTCACCGCGCCCAGGACCGTCGCCGAGCCGGCCGCGCCCGTCGCCGCCGCACCCGCCCCGGCCGCGGGTGCCGACCAGAAGCCCTTCGAACTGTCCCCGGTTCCGGTCTTGGCCGGGGTGAGCGAACAACCCGCCGAGAACGAGGAATTCGCTGTGCACGAGATCACGAGTGGTGGCCTACCCAAACGACGCCGCAGAGCGGTGGCACCGGTACCGGCCGCGAATGCGGGCACCGAATCCGACGCGGGCCAGGCTCGCCCGGAGATCGCGTCCGCATGGCAGACGGGTTCCAAGAGCGGCCGTGAGGCTGCTGCCTCCGACAACAGCGAAGGGATGTCATCCTGATGAGCACACCGGTGACCGACAGCAGCAATAGGCTGGGTTGGCTACTCGAGGATCTCAGCAATGTGCCCGGTGTTCGGTTCGCGGTGCTGCTGTCCGACGACGGACTGCGGATCGCGCACTCCGACGGTGTTACCAAGGACGACGCCGAGCGTTTCGCCGCGGCCGCTTCGGGTCTGCGCTCGCTGGGTAAGGCGCTCGGCGAGTTCTGCGGCGGTGTCGATAACGGCGTGCGGCAGAACATGACCGAGTACGACCAGGGCATGATCCTCATTACCGCCGCGGGGGATGGTGCGCTGCTCGGTGTTTCGACGACGCCGGAAACCGATATCGGCCTGGTCGCGCACCGCATGAACGAACTCGCCGGGCGGGTCGGGCACGAGTTAGGCGCCCAGCCGCGTGGGAGAGTTGAGGGCGGCCTGTCCTCATGACCAGGTCCCGGCGAGACCCCGACCTGGTCCGGGCCTATGTGCGCACCGGGGGACGAATCCGTCCCAGTCGTGAGCTGGACCTGGTCACCCTCGTCGTCGCCGCCAAGGACCCGGCACCTGGCGCGACACCCGACGCGCGCCAGGTCCTGAACCTCTGCAGCCGTCGCAGCGCGCTGTCCATTGCGGAAATCGCCGCATATCTAGACCTGCCGCCGTCCGTGGTGAAGATCGTCGTTGCCGATCTGCTGGACAGCGAACATCTGGCCACTCCTACCCCGGCCGAAACCATGCCGGAGATCACCCTGCTCGAGGAGGTACTCAATGGGCTCCGTGCTCTCCCGGCCTGAGCGTAATGTCGACTATGTGCCGGAGACCGTGACGCGGTCGGTAAAGCTCCTGGTAGCAGGCAATTTCGGCGTTGGCAAAACGACGTTCGTGAACAGCATCTCCGAGATCCGGCCGCTGCGCACCGAGGAGACGATCACCGAGGCCAGTGTCGGCGTCGACGATATGGCCGGACTGCCCGGCAAAACCGAGACCACCGTGGCCATGGATTTCGGGCGCATCACGCTGAATCCCACACTCGCGCTGTACCTGTTCGGCACGCCGGGACAGCGGCGCTTCGTCCCGCTCTGGGAGGAGTTGGCCCGCGGTGCGCTCGGGGCGCTGGTCCTGGTGGACACCCGGCGCATCGAGAAGGCCGATGAGGTGCTCTCGGTCCTGGAGGAGCGCGGTGTGGCGTATTCGGTGGCGGTCAACCAGTTCGAGGGCGCCAAGCGCTACCCACTCGAGGAGATCCGCGATGCGCTGGACCTCGCGCCGGGTACCCCGCTGACCTCACTCGACGCTCGGGACCGCAGCACCTGTCTGCGCTCGTTGATCACTCTTGTCGAATTCCTATTCCATCGGCAGGAATCCCGGAGATAGCCATCGCATCGCAGCCCGATCGAACCCACTCCCGCCCGGTCGCGCTCGGGTCGCCGATCGATACCGATGGCCCGCGGGTGGCGCTCTACACCGAGGAGTTCGCCGCCGATCCGCACCGGGCATACCGCGAAATGCGGCGCCAGTATGGATCATTGGTGCCGGTGGACCTATCGCCCGGTCTACCGGCCACTTTGGTGATCGGCTATCACACCGCCGTGCGAATACTCAATGATCCGGACCACTTTCCGGCCGATCCGCGCACCTGGCAGCAGCATATTCCCGGCGAATGCCCGGTGCTGCCGATGCTGGAGTGGCGCCCAAATGCGTTGCGCAGTGCCGGATTGGAGCATTTGCGATATCGACAGGCGAATGTCGCGAGCCTCGCCGAGGTCGATCTGCACGCCATGCACGCCATCGTCGAAGAGGCCGCCGTCCCGCTGATCAATGCCTTCTGCGGCGACGGCGCTGCGGATCTGATCAGCCAGTACGCATTTCCGCTCACCTTCCAGGTGCTCAATGTGATGCTCGGCTGCCCGGCAGAGATCGGCCAGCAGGTCGCCAGTGGGATGGCGGCGATCTTCGAGGGCGTGAACGCCGATAAGGGCAATGCGATGCTCTCCGACGCGCTGTTCGATCTCGTCACCCTCAAGCGCAATAGCCCGGGCGACGATGTCACCTCGCATCTGCTCGCACATTCCGCCGAGCTCACGGATGTGGAGATGATCCACCAGCTCGTCACCCTCTACGGCGCGGGCATCGAGCCGCAGCAGAATCTGATCATCAATACGCTGCTGCTGATGATGACCGACGACCGGTTCGCGGGCAATGTGCACGGCGGCAGCATGTCGACCCGCGATGCACTCGACGAAGTGCTGTTCACCGACCCACCGCTGGCGAACTACTGCGTCTCCTACCCCAGACAGCCGATCCTGATCGACGATGTCTGGCTACCCGCGCATCAACCGGTCGTCATCAGCATGTCCGGGTGCAATAACGACCCAGCCATCGGGGTGAGCGAATTCGGGCCCAACCGTTCGCATCTGGCTTGGAGTGTGGGACCGCATGCCTGCCCGGCGCGGTCGGTCGCCTATCTGGTCGTCCAAGACGCCATCGATCAGCTGCTCGACGCACTTCCCGAAATGCGTTTGGCGGCAAAGCCCGAAGAACTTACTTGGCGGCCGGGGCCCTTCCATCGGGCCCTGGTATCGCTACCTGTCACCTTTCCCAAATCCCCTCCGCTAGCCATGCTTTAAAGGAGATTTCTGTGGATCAACACCCTATTACCCTGGATCCGACGGGAACCGATATCCAGGGCGAATCGGCGCGCCTGCGCGAGTGCGGGCCAGTGGCGCTGGTGGAACTGCCCGGCGGTGTGCGGGCCTGGTCGGTAACGGATGCGGGGCTGCTGAAGAAGCTGCTGGTCGACCCGCGGGTGTCGAAGGACGCGAGCCAGCATTGGCCAGCATTCATCAATGGCGAGATTCCGCACGACTGGCCGCTTTTCCTGTGGGTCGCGGCCAACAATATGTTCACCGCGTACGGTGCGGACCACAAGCGGCTGCGCAAGCTGGTCGCGCCCGCGTTCACCCACCGACGCACCGAGGCGATGCGCGAGCAGATCGAGCGGATCACCGAGGAACTGCTCGCCGGACTCGCGACGACGCCTGCGGGCGAATCGGTCGATCTGCGTGAGGCTTTCGCGTATCCGCTGCCGATTCAGGTCATCTCCGAATTGATGGGCGTGCCCGAAGAACTCAATCCGGGCCTGCGCAAATGCGTCGACGGTATTTTCGACACCTCGCTCGGTCCGGAGCAGTCGCAGGCCAACTACATGGAGATGTATCGCATTCTCGGTGAATTGGTGGCGTATCGGCGCGACAATCCCGGCGACGATATGACCAGTCTGCTGATCTCACATCGCGACGAGGACGATGGATCGCAGCTCACCGAGCAGGAATTGATCGATACGCTGCTGCTGGTCATCAGTGCTGGGCATGAGACCACGGTCAACCTGCTCGACCAGGCGATCTTCGCGCTGTTGACCAATCCGGAGCAGCGCGCCGCGCTGGGTGAGGAGCGGGCGACCTGGGCCGATCTGGTCGAGGAGGCATTGCGGGTGGAGGCGCCCGTGGCACATCTGCCGCTGCGGTTCGCGGTCGACGATATCGAGGTCGACGGGGTGCATATCGCCAAGGGGGAGCCGATTCTCCCCTCGTACGCGGCCGCCAACCGTGATCCGAAGGTCCACGGTGACACCGCCGATCAGTTCGATGTGGCCCGAGACAGTAAGGAGCACTTGGCTTTCGGGTACGGTGCGCACCATTGTCTCGGTGCGCCGCTGGCTCGGCTCGAAGCGCTGGTGTCGTTGCCCGCGATCTTTTCACGGTTTCCGAATATGCGGCTGGCAGCGGATCCGTCCGAGTTGGGGAGTGTGGTGAGCTTCATCTCCAATGGGCATGCCAGGCTGCCGGTGACGTTGGTGTAGTCGCCGGTACGAGTCAGCGCAAGGCGTCGAGGCGGCCCTGCTTTCGGGCCTGGGCCAGCCCGCGCCGGGCCATGAAGCCGTTGGCCAGCAACAGGAGTGTCTTGTTCGGAGGTGCGATGAATCCGGATCGGGTGTGCGGGGCGTAGGTCGCCTCGGTGCTGTCGACTTCGATCCAGCCGGTGTGCTGGCGGCATTCGAGTCCGACGAGTTGCGGACGATAGGTATGCGTGAGCAGACCCGCGCGGCGACCGCCCTGGGCGACTCCCGCTGGGACCGTGAGGCTTATGCCCGCCGAACTCGAATCGCCGACCCGCACCGGGACCACGGCCGGATAGCCGTCGGACTGTCGATAGGCGAGCAGCCGATGCGGCAGTTTCGCGGCGCTCGCCGCGGCCTTGGCGCTGTCCATCCGCGGGCCGGTGCCTTTCGCGGGTGGCTTCTGGGCATCCGCGGTATCGGGTAGCGGTTCGCCGTATACCTCAGGTTCGCCGGTCGCGTCCAGGTTCGGCCACGCGATGATCCGGGTGACCGTGATCGTCACCAGTACTCGGTCGGCGTAGTACGCACTGAGCCAGCGATCCCAGAATCGTCCGCGTCGCGGTGCGCCGAGATACGGCGTGGCCTGCTCACCGATTCGGTCCAGGACGGTCTGGTCGGGCTCGGCATCGAAGGTCGCCAGGCCCTGCACCACGACGAAGCGCTGATTGGCCGGATCGCCCAACCCGTGCTCACGCGCATGGTATGCCAGCGCGACCTTCGGCTCCCGTTTCATCCGATCCAGCTTGCGGCCGAAGCCGAGTGAGGTCGTGAACCCGACCGTCCCCAACTCCCGATCCCGCAACCCGATCGGTGACACCGCGGTCACCACCGCCCCACCCGCCGGAGTGATGTAGGCCAATCCAGCGGTGAGGTCACCGCGCAGGACATCGTCGATATCATCCGGCCACGTAACTGCCATGGCCGCACATTACCCGATCCGTGGCTCATGTGGCCTATGTGAAACTAGCCCGGCTTCAGTTGCTCTGCACCGCGATTCGGATGCCGAGGGCGACCATGAACGTGCCCATGGTGGCATCGATCGCGCGGCGGACGGACCGGCGATCGAGTACGTGGCGCAGAGCGCCGACACCGACTGCGAGCAGCGAGAACCAGGCCAAGCAGACGGTTGCGGTGACGATGCCCGATTCAAGAGTGTCCAGGGTGCTGGGCTCAGCGGGCAGGAACTGCGGCAGCAAGGCGATGAAGAAGACCGCCACCTTGGGGTTCAGCAGATTGCACAGCAGTCCCTGGCGGAATGCGTGAACCGTGCCATGCGATTTCAACTCCGGCATCTCGACCGGATAGTCACCCCGCCGCGCGGCCAACAGCGCCCGCAGCCCGAGCACGGCCAGATACCCAGCACCGATGAGCTTCAGCACGGTGAACGTCACCGCCGATGCCGCCAATACCCCCGCCACCCCGACCGCGGTCACCATCGACCACACGAACACCCCCAACGCAATCCCAACCGCACTGGCAACCCCCACCCGCCGTCCCGAAACCGCGGCATTGCGCGTCACGATCACAAAATCCGGCCCCGGCGACATGCTCCCCACCAGCATCACCCCACCGAGCGCCAGCACCTGCGCAGTCGACATCATCCCGCCAGTCTAGGAACGAGGACCGGGTCGTGCACCCGTGGGGCGACGGGGGTGGGACAACGGCTTGTCTCGAAATTATTCTCATAATTAGTACTGTTTGCCGAGGTGTCGGTAGAGGGTGGCGCGGGAGATGGCGAATTCGGCGGCGATTTCGTCGATGGGGCGGCCGGAATCGCGCATGTGGCGGGCGGATTCGACCATTGCGGCGGTCATTGCGCCTGGGCGGCCGCGGCGGATCGGGTGGGCGGGGGAGTCCGGGATCGGTTGTGGTCGGTGGGCGGGGGCGTGGTGGGCGACCGGGGCGCCGAGTAGGCGTCGGGCGCCGTCGAGGACGGCTGCGCGGAGTTCATCGGTCGGACGGTCGGCGAAGATGACCACCGGGTCGCTGAGTGCCGCGTAGACCTGCGCCGCACGGACTCTGGTGGTGAAATCGGCGTCGGGTCCGGCGATCAGGTCCTGCGCGGACAGTGCGATGGTCCGCAATCGCGCGAAGGTCGCCTCGTCATTGGATAGCGCCTGGTCCTGCATCTGCATTCGCAACAGTTGACCGTGTGCGAGCCATACGTCGAGCAGTCCTGCCACCACCGCCCAGCATTGCGACCGCGCATCGCGCTGGTGGCCCGCTGCTTCGAGCACCGCCTCGCTGTCGGCCAACAAGGGCTCCACGAGCGCGGCGACGATATCGCTCTTGCTCGGGAAGTGATACAGCACAGCGGTTTTCGTCAGCCCGACCCGCTCGGCGATTTCACGCACGGAGACCGCGTGGTATCCGCGCTCGGCGAACAGGTCGAGCGCGGATACCAGGATGCGGGCACGTGAATCGTCGGCCATGGCGACCGATCCTACCCCTTGACTGACCAACGGTCAGCGCCGTACAGTCACTGACCAACGGTCAGTAAATTTCGAGACAGAGAGTGGGCCATGCAGAACGAGCGGGTTTTGATCTCAGGTGCGAGCATCGCCGGGCAGACATTGGCGTATTGGCTTGTGCGACACGGTTTTCGGCCGACGGTTGTCGAGCGGGCAGCCAGCCTGCGGGTCGGCGGCCAAGGGGTGGATGTGCGCGATCAGGCGATCGAGGTCGCCGAGCGCATGGGCGTCATGTCGCAGATCCGCTCGGCCGCCGCCGACATCACCGGCATGCAGTTCGTGAACGTCACCGGCGATCCCATCGCCCGTGTGGACATGCAGAAGATCAAGGGCAAATACGACAGCGCCGAGGTGGAGATCATGCGCGGCGATCTCGTCCGGATCCTGCACGATAGCAATACCGGTGTGGAATACCTTTTCGGCGATTCGATCCAAGCCCTCGACCAGGACGACGACGGTGTCACCGTCACCTTCGAGCACGGTCCGCGACGGCGGTTCGACCTGGTGATCGGTGCGGACGGCCTGCATTCGACCGTCCGGCGGCTGGCCTTCGGCCCGGAGCGGGACTTCGTCCGCCACCTGGACCACTACTTCGCCTTCGGCAATGCCGATGCGGCGCTCGGACCCGACCGCTGGGTCACCGTCTACAACACACCGGGTGCGATGTCCGGAATCTATCGGTCCGGCAACCACGCACAGGCCAAGGCCTACTTCATGTTCCGCAGCCCACTGCTCGACCTCGACCCGCGTGATGCGGCGGCGGCCCGCGCGGTGCTGGCCGACCGGTTCGGCAACGAATCCGCCTGGAACGTGCCAGCACTGCTCGACGGTGCACTGGCCGATCCGGAGTTGTATTTCGACTCGCTCGGCCAGGTCCATATGACGTCCTGGTCTGCCGGACGCATCGCCCTGGTCGGTGACGCCGCCTACTGCGCTTCACCCGCCTCCGGAGCCGGTGCCGAACTGGCGCTCGTCGGCGCGTACCGGCTCGCCGGTGCCCTCGCCGCCGCGAACGGCGAGCACCGCCAAGGCTTTCACGATTACGAGCAGAGCCACCGCGCACTGGTCGACCGCAAACAGCAGATCGGACCGAACCTTCGACTCATGGTGCCCAAGACCCGCCCGGGCATGGCGATTCGAAACGCCCTCACCCGCCTGTCCGTGCTGGAATCCATGGCGGGCATGGAACGCATCATGGCACCGAAGACGAGCGACCCGCTGCCGGATTACCCACGGACACAGCCCCTTTCGCCCAGCACGACAGGCTGCTCGCGCTGAGAACCGGCGTAGGGTGCCCGAGTATGGCGTTCTCAGTCGAGCGGTTCGACCACATTGTCATCAACTGTGCCGATGTCGAGGCAACCGCGGCGTGGTACGCGAAAGTCCTCGGCATGCGGGTGGCGACGTTCGGCCCGACCGGCCGGACCGCGCTGTACTTCGGCAATCAGAAGATCAACCTGCGACCGGTCGGCGCGCTCGCGCGCGACCCGAATTGGGTGACGGCTCGCACGGAAGCGGCAGGGTCGGAGGATCTGTGCTTCATCACCCGGGCCTCGCCGCGGCAGGTGCGAGATCATTTGGTGGACTGCGGAGTTGAGATCACCAGCGGTCCGGTCGCCAAATCCGGTGCGCTCGGTGACATGATCTCGCACTACTGCCGCGACCTGGATGGCAACCTCGTCGAGATCGCGGTCTACCCGGCAGGCGACTGAGGTCGCGAGTCAGCGGCGCAGGAATTCCAGGGTGGCGCGTTCGAAGGCCGCCTTGGCCTCGATCATGACCCAGTGTCCGCTGTTCGGAAAGACGTGCAGTTCCGCATTGGGGATCAGCCGCATCGGCACGAGCGCCATATCCGGCGGGCTGACGCGGTCGTCGAGACCCCAGGTCAGCAGTGTCGGGCACTGCACCTTGTGCAGCATCGACCAGTACGGCGGAGTTTTCGAGTTCGCCAGGAACTTCTGCTGCATCGCCCAGGCCGCCGAACCGTACATCATCGCGGCGGTCTTCTGGGTGTCCGGATGCTGTGCGGCCTCCCAGCGTTCCTCGATGATCTCGTCGGTGATCACCGCGGGGTCGTAGACCATGCTCCGCAACCAGCGCAGCAGCTTGTCCCGATCGGGTTTGTCGGCGAATTCCTGCAGCAGCCGAATTCCTTCGCTCGGGCTCGAGCTGAAGATATTCGGGCCGATACCCCCGATGGTGACCAGTTTGCTGACCCGCTGCGGATGCTGGATCGCGAGGTTGGCCGCGACCACACCACCCATCGAGTTGCCGACCATGGCCGCCGATTCGATGCCGAGTCCGTCCATGAACCGCAGCACCGCCGCGCCCGCGGTGAGCACGGGGTGCCCGTCCACCGCGTCGCTCACGCCGAAGCCGGGAAATTCGAGTATGTAGCAGTGGAAGTGCTCGGCGAAGACCGCGAGGTTGCCACGATAATTGCGCCACCCGTTCACACCGATCCCGGACCCGTGCAGCAGCAAGAGCGGCGGTCCATCGCCCGCCTCGTGATAGCGCAGCACCCCCTGATCGGTGCTGAGTTCCCGCTTCGTGCCTTCGTATGTCACGTCCATGAGATCACGTTAGAACACGTTCTAGATTGTGCAAAGCATGGGAACAGGCGGGTGAGCGTGAAAATCGGTGCGGTGGCACCGCGGCAGAAAACCGACCGCCTGGTACATAATTGCGAAACGCTGGGCGATTCGCGTATATCGACGGCCGCTATGGGGTAACGATCAATGCAACCCACTGGCAACTCGCATCCGGCGCCGCACCAGGAGGACCGAATCATGAGCTACCGAAAGATCACGATCGCCACGCTGTTCGCCGCCGTCACGCTGACCGGCGTCGCGCCGAACGCGAGTGCCGTTGTGACCCGGATGGGCGTCATGCCGGATTCGAATTACGGCCTGGCGACCAACTACGGCACCGACTGTGCGGCCACCGCCGAGGCCTATGTCGATAATGCGGCCGAGCCCGTTTCGTTCTACGACAACGGTGTACTGCTCGGCGTGGTCCGTCCGCTCGGCGGCATCGCGCTGTTCACCTGGTTTCCGGCGACCACCGGCCCGCATACGCTGAGCGCCGTCCAGGCCCCGGACGTCACGCCCATTGCGACGGTGGACGTCCGGGTCGGCACCGGTGTGCACGTCGGCTTCGCCTGTCTGGTCTTCGGCAGCTGAACTCAGCGGGTCCCTTCGGCTCCGCGCCGGGCCACCGAATCGATGGCGACCGATACGGCCAGCACCGTGCCGGTGACCATGAAACGCACCGACGAGTCGACGTTCAGCAGCAGCATGCCGTTCGTAATCGATTGGATGACCAGGATTCCCAGTATTGCGGCATAGGCGCGTCCGCGGCCGCCGAAGAGGCTGGTGCCGCCGATGACCGCCGCCGCGATGGCATTGAGCAGTATGTCGCTGCCACCGGAACTCTGGTTGACCGCCACCAGGCGGGACGCCGCGAGGATGCCGCCGATCGTCGCGAGCGCGGAGCATCCGATGAAGGCGGCGATGCGCACCCACGTCACATTGATTCCGGCGCGCCGTGCGGCCTCCGCATTGCCGCCAACAGCGTAGATGCGCCGCCCGAAGACGGTGCGCCGCAGCACCAGATCGACGGCCAGTACCAGTCCGCCGAAGATCACCAGGGTCAGCGGCACCCCGCGATCGGAATTCAGCACCACCACGGTGGCGGCCAGCAGCAATGCCAGCGCACCCGAACGCAGCGCGATCCACCCGGGAGCCGACACCGTCAGCTCGGCCATCGCCCGCTGCCGCCTGGTGCGCACACTCGCGACCAAGTGCCCACCCGCGAGCAGCACCACGAACAGCCACGCCAGCCACGGCGGCAGCCAGGTATCGCTGATCGTCGCGATCCCGCGATCGAACGGCAGATTGACGGTCCCTTCCTTGCCGAGCAGATACAGCATCAGTCCCTGCCAGCCGATCAACCCGGCCAGCGTCACCACGAACGACGGCATGTTCAGCTGGGTCCGCATCACCCCGTGCAGCAGTCCGATCGCCGCGCCCACCGCGACCGCGGCGAGCACCGCGACCACCGGATGCCAGCCGTGGTGCACATACAGTTGGGTCATCACCACGGCCGTCAGCCCGCTGACCGATCCGGCGGACAGGTCGATCTCACCGAGCAGCAGGACCAGCACGATGCCGAGTGCGATAGTGCCGGTCGCGGCCATCTGCAAGGCGAGGTTGGTGAGATTCTCCGCGGACAGGAAGTGCGCATTGAGACGGTTGAACACCACCGCGATGACGACGAGTCCGACCGCGACCGGCATGGATCCGACATCACCGCGGCGTAGCCGGTCCGCCGCCGCATCGGCCCACCCGCGCAATGGACTTCTGTGCAGTGCAGGTTGTTTCATGGTGAGCTCACTCATCACACGGCCCCCGTGATCGCGGCGACAATGGCCTCCTGACTGGCCTGCGCGGTCTCGAACTCACCGGCATTGCGGCCGAGACGCAAGACGACGACGCGATCGCTGACGGTCCGGACATCGACCAGATTGTGCGAAATCAGCAGCACCGCCAGGCCGTGCTCGCGCAGTCGGCCGATCAGCGCGAGCACCTGCGCGGTCTGTTCGACGCCGAGCGCCGCGGTCGGTTCGTCGAGGATCACCATCTTGGGCTGCCCGAGCAGTGCCCTGGCGATCGCGACGGACTGCCGCTGCCCGCCCGAGAGCGCGGACACCGGCGCCCGCACATCCTTGATCTTCACATCCAGCGACCGCAGTAGATCCCGCGCGCTGCGCTCCATCGCGATTTCGGAGAGCACGCTGAACGTTCTTGTCTCCGTGCCGAGATGCAGATTGGCGACCACATCGAGGTTGTCGCACAATGCGAGATCCTGGAAAACCGTGGTGATCCCGAGCGCCTGCGCATCCTGGGGCCGGGTGATCCGAACCGGGGCCCCGGCGAAGGTGATCTCCCCCTCATCGGCGATGATTGCCCCGGAGATCACCTTCACCAGCGTCGATTTGCCCGCGCCGTTATCGCCGACGAGGGCGACCACTTCACCGGCCCGCACCTCGAGATCGGCACCGGCCAGTGCCTGTACCGCACCATAGCGCTTGACGATGCCGCGTGCGGCGAGAATCGTTGTCGCCGCACTCATTTGAGTCCCGCGGCCTGGCATGCCGCCGCGACGTCGGGCGTGCAGATCTCGGCGACGGAGTAGAGGCCGTCCTTGACGATGGTGTCCTTCAGGTTGTCCTTGCTCACCGCGATCGCGTCCAGCAGGAACGAGGGGATCTTCGCGGAGCCGTTATCGGTTGCCGCTGGGGCCGCAGGCTTTTCGCCCTTGCCCAGCGCGACCGCGAGTTCGGCCGCCTGTTCGGCCTGAGCGCGATAGTTGAGATAGATGGTCATCGTCTGCTCACCGGTGAGGATCCGCTGTACCGCGGTGAGTTCGCCGTCCTGACCGGTCAGCGGGGGCAGCGTCGCATAACCCGCCCGCTTCAGGGCCGCGATCACACCGCTGGCCATGCCGTCATTGGCCGAGTAGACACCGACGATGGAATCCTTGCCGAGTGCGGTGATCGCCTGTTCCATCTCCTGCTGCGCCTTATCCGGCGACCAGTCGGGAGTATCGAATTCCCTGGCGACCTTCACCTTTCCATCCAGCGCCTGGTGTGCGCCCTGCTTGTAATCGCCCGCGCTCGGATCGGTCGGCGCGCCGTTGATCATCACCACCTGCCCCTTGTCGGCGGTGCCGCGTTTGGTCAGCTCGGCCAGCAGGGCCTCGCCCTGCACCCTGCCGACCTTTACATTGTCGAAGGAGACGTAGTACTCGTAGCCGATGCCGGAGATCAGCCGGTCATAGGCGATCACCGGGATCTTCTTCTGCTTGGCCTGATTGACCTGTGGCGCAACGGCATCGGCGTTCACCGCGTCGAGCACGATGACATCGGCACCCTGGGTGAGCGCGGATTCGAACTGGCCCTGCTGCTTGGCCGCATCCTGATCGGCATTGAAGTAGAGCACCCGGCAACTCGCGCACAGCTGCCTAGTCTTGGCTTCGAACAGCGGCCGGTCGAAGGCCTCGTATCGGGTGGTCTTGGATTCCGGGAGCAGAAGCGCGATCGTCGGGTTGTCGCCGCCCGACTTCGCGTCGCCGGTGCCGGAGCTACAGCCCGCAGCCAGGACGAATGCGGCTGCCGCCGCGGTGATGAGCAGAATTCGACGCATGAGAATCACCGTGCCGAGAGGGAATTGAAAGGTGCGCCCGGTTGAGCGTTGATAAGAAAGGTAGTTTACTAACCACGGGGTGTCCAGTGGTTACGCGGAGGAGGATCAGTGAGTAAGGTCGGCAATCCCCAACTGCTGCGCACAATGAACGAGCGGCTGCTGCTCGACCACCTCCGGCTGCACGGACCGTCCTCGCGCGGCGAGCTGGCCAAGGCGAGCGGACTGTCCAAACCCACCGTCTCGGCGGCGCTTTCGGGCCTGGAGGAGGCCGGATTGGTGCAACTCGTCGGCTCGCTGAGCGGTCGGCCGGGTCCGACAACGGCGATCTACGACGTGAATGTGCGCGCCGGTGTGGTGGCCGGGGTCGATATCGGTCGCCACTGGGTCCGGCTCGCGATCGCCGATCTGCGCGGTGAATTCATCGCCCGCCGCGATATCCGCAATTCGGCCCGCTCGGCCGTCGACCTGGTGCGCCGGGTTCGCACGCTGGCGCACAAGGTCGCCAATGACGCCGGAATGGATTGGGCAGCTGTGGATTACGCGGTGATCGGCAGTCCGGGTGTGCTCAACGCCGCCACCGGTCGGCTCGACTACGCCCCGAATCTGCCCGGTTGGGGCCGGTCCGGACTGGTCGGACAGTTGCGCGATGCGCTGGAAGTCGATTCGGCGATCGAGAACGACATCAATCTCGCGGCCGTCGGGGAACTCACCTACGGCGCGGGTGTCGGCGTGCGCAACTTCGTGCTGGTCTCGATCGGCACCGGCGTCGGTATGGGCATCGTGATCAATGGCGAACTCTATGTCGGCAGTACCGGCGCGGCTGGCGAGGTCTCGTTCCTGCCCGCCACCGAGGTCGACGCGGCACCCGATGACGCCCGGCACCGCGGGATGACCGAAACGGTGGCCGCCGCGGGCGGCGTCACCCGCACCGCGCGGCAGGCCGGGCTGAGTCCGGCGTCGGCGAAGGACATTTTCGCGGCGGCCGTGGCGGGTGAGGCGCGGGCGCGCTCGGTGGTCGAGGCCGAGGGGCGCCGCATCGGTGCGCTCATCACCGCGGTCGCGGCGATTCTGGACCCGGAACTCGTCGTACTCGGCGGCGGCATCGGCCACAATGTCGACCTGCTCGGCGACTCTATCGCCCGGCGCATGGCCGAACTCGGGCCGCTGCGTCCGCGCATTGTCGCCAGCACGCTCGGCGATGACGGCGTGCTCAGCGGTGCGGTCTCCCGCGCGCTCGATATCGCGCGGGACCGCCTCTTCGATCGGCGCGCACCGGGCGGGTGATGTGGGAGGTGGCCTCGGGGGCGATCAGAGCAACCCGATGGCCTTGAGTAGTAGCACGGTCAAGCCCGCGGTACCGGCGAAGGCGACGCCGCCGTCGCGGATCACGATGCCTGTCGGCGAGCCGCTGACTTTGGACAGGATTGCGGATATCACCGCGACGATGATGCCGACGAGCACGGCGACGACAACGAACAAAACCTGAACGGTAGTGGACACTCGACGCTCCCTCGATGTGGATCGTCGCAGTGTAATGGTGCAATGGCTATCTTGTAGCAAAGTGGCGGGATGCGGTGCGGCTAGGCCGGTTTGGTGGCCGCTAATCCGTACAACAACGGCAGGATCGGGTCCGTTGGCGGGAGTCGGAACCAGTCGTTGTCGGTCCGGATCATGCGGGACCAGCGAGGCCACGGCAACATCTCGGTTTCGGTGAGATCGGTGATCCGCAGACCGGCGGCGATCAGGGCGTTGACCACCTCGCCGAGACCGTGGCGCCACTCGTAGGCCGTGGTGTCGGTGGTCAGTGCCGGGCCGTCGGTGTAGGTGTGGTCGCTGTCGCGGCGTTGTGCGCCCCGGCCCGCGAGGTAATCATCGTGCAGGACAAGCAAATTCGGATCGACTTCGGGCGGTGGGGTGGGGCCGAGTGCGTGCAGCAGCGGGTGGAATTCGACGATATAGACCAGGCCGCCCGGGCGAAGTAGTTCGGCGAGTACGCTCGCCCACCCGGCCAGATCGGGCAGGTAGCAGAGCGCGCCCTTGCCGGTGTAGACGATATCGAATTGCCGGTGCCCCACCGCATTCGGCGCGTCGTACACGTCCGCGCAGACGTACTCGACGGCATTCGCTGCCAGTTCGCGGGCGTGCCGGATGGATGCGGGGGAGAAGTCGAGACCGACCGCGCGCGCCCCGCGTTTGGCGAATTCGACCGTTTCGGTGCCGAGATGGCACTGTAGATGCAGTATGTCGCGGTCGCGCACGTCGCCGAGGATGTCCCATTCGAAGGGTGCGAACCAATACGACGAGTCGTGATCGCGATAGAACCCGCTGGCCGCGTGGATCGGTGCGCGCGCGTCCCAGTTCCCCCGATTCACCAGCAGCGGATCGAGGCCTTCATCGATACTCACCGCGCCATCGTATTGCGATTCACAGGAATCCCTTGGGAAATTTTGGCACGCTATTTGGGGTATCGCGGTTCACTGAATTAACGACAGATGTGCGGATCGGCAGGATGGGGCAGGTCCAGCCCGAGGGAGGACAGACCGTGCACACAACCGCTTCGATCGCAATCGTCCGGCCCGATGGCCGAGGGCGCGGTGGCATCACCCCTGGTGGAGTGAGCAGGAGGGGGCGGCGTTCCCTCAATGCCGACGCCTTCGCCACCTTTACCGACCCGACCGTCGGCCGCACCGCCTTCGTCGTGGCCGACGGTATCGGTGACAATCTGCTCGCGGCCAGGGCCGCGCGCACGGCCGCCTCGTTCGCCGCCCGGATGGCCGCGCGCGGTGGTTCGGTCGCCGGTGTGCTCGCGGCCCAGCAGGAACTGCTGCGCCAGTTCCCGGAGCAGCAGGCCGACTGTGTGCTCGTGGTCGCGGTGCTGCCCGCCGCCGGACAACCCGACGGACCGTGCGATATCGCATGGGTCGGCGACTGTCGCGCCTACCGCTGGAACGGCCGGGTGCTGCATCAGATCACCACCGACCACACCGTCGCCGAGTACATGCGTGCAAAGGGGATCGCGCCATCCGGGCGGATGGACCATCTCGTGACCACCTCGACGCGTACCGTACGTCCGGCCGCCATCGGGCGCGCTGCCACCGGATCCAGCCGTGGCCGACTGCTCTTGAGCACCGATGGCGTGCACAAGCGACTCGATATGGTCGAGATCAAGGCGATGCTCGCCGCCGACGAGACCGCGGGCAGCATCGCGGAAGCGTTGGTGGACGGCGCACTACAGGCCGGGAGCACCGACAATACGACCGCACTCGTCGTGGACTGCCGGTAGCCGCCTTTCCTGCTAGAACTGACTCGACACAGTGTGCCGAGTGGAGTGGGGATATGCGGGCGATTCAGATCAGTGAACTGGGCGGACCTGAGGTACTGCGTGCGGTGGAGCTCGATGCTCCGGATCCCGGTCCCGGTGAGGTCGCGATCGATATCGCGTACGTCGGGGTGAACTTCGCCGACCTGCAGGCGCGGTCGGTGGGATATCGGGTGACGGAGCTGCCGTTCGTGCCGGGACTGGAGCTCTCGGGTCGGGTGCGCGCGCTCGGCGCGGGCGTGGACGGGTTGGCCGTGGGCCAATCGGTGGCGGCGATCACCGAGGGCGGCGCATACGCCGAGGTCGCCGTGGTGCCCGCCGCGACGGTCTTCCCGGTGCCCGGCGGCGTCGACTTGCGCACGGCCGCAACGCTTCCCACAGTTCTGCCGACCGCCTACGCCCTGGTGAACACCGTCGGGAAGCTGCAGCCCGGTGAGACCGTCCTGGTGCAGGCCGCGGCGGGTGGGGTGGGCACCGTGGTCGGCCAGGTGGCCAAGCTCGCGGGCGCGGGCGCGGTGTACGGCGTGGTCTCCAGCGAGGCCAAGGCCGAGTATGCGCGCAAGCTCGGCTATGACGAGGCCTTCCTGGCCGATACCTTCACCGCGGACGTGCAGGAGGTGACCAATGGCCGCGGTGTCGATATCGTGCTCGATCCGGTCGGCGGCCAGACCTTGCGGCGCGGTCTGGAATCCCTGGCCATGTTCGGTCGGCTCATCTCCTACGGCAATGCCAGTGGTGAGCCGGGCTGGCAGATCGGCCAGCCCGAGCTCTACCCACGGGGACTGTCGATCTCCGGCTTCTCGATTCTCGGACTCACCACCGATGCGCCGAAGGTGTTGCGTGAGATCGCCGACCGCGCCTTCCGTCTGGTCACGACCGGCCAGGTGGAGCTGCCGATCACCGCGGAGTTCCCGCTTGCCGAGGCCGCCGAGGCGCACCGCCTGATGGGCGGGCGCACCTCGACCGGCAAGCTGGTCCTCGCGGTGAACGGCTGACGGTCAGCTCCGCACCGCCGCCATGATCAGTGTGCTCACCGCCTCGGGCACTGATATGGCGACCGTGTGCGAGGCCGCGACCTCGACCGTGCGCGCACCCACCCGTTCGGCCATGAACCGCTGGGCCTCGATCGGGATGTCCTTGTCCGCGGTGGTCAGCAGTGCGAACGACGGAACCGACCGCCACGGTGTCGTGGTTGCCGGTTCCTCGAGTGCGGTGCGGGCCGCTGTATCACGGCCATCAGGCGCGCGGTCGGCACGGGTTCGACGGGTGCGATCACGCGTTGTACAGCGCGGCCTTCAATACGGAGACCGCTTGTGCCACAGCGGCTTTGGCGGCATGAGTGTCGTGCATGGCGTTGACCATCACGAAATCGTGGATGATCGCCCCGTACCGCACCTGCGTGACGGGCACGCCCGCCGCGCGCAGCTTGCCCGCGAACGCTTCGCCCTCGTCCCGGAGCACATCGACCCCGGCGGTGATGACCAACGCCGGGGGCAGCCCGGCCAACTGCTCGGTGCTGGCCCGCAACGGCGAGGCGGTGATCTGCGCGCGGTCCGCCTCGCTGGTGGTGTACTGATCCCAGAACCAGCGCATACCCTCGCGCGTGAGGAAATAGCCCTCGGCGAACTCCTGGTAGGAGCTGGTATCGAAGTTGGCGTCGGTCACCGGGTAGAACAGCACCTGCTGGCGGAACGAGACATCGCCGCGCTCCTTCGCCATGAGGGTCAGCGCGATGGCCATATTGCCGCCGACCGAATCGCCCGCGATGGCGATCCGCGAGGAGTCCAGGCCGTGCGTTGCGCCGGAGGTGGTGACCCATTGCGCGACTCGGTAGGACTGTTCGTTGGCGACCGGGTAGCGCACCTCCGGTGAGCGGTCGTATTCGGGGAAGACGACGGCCGCGTCCACCCCGACGGCCAGGTCACGCACCAGACGGTCGTGGGTGTGCGCATCGCCGAATACCCACCCCGCGCCGTGGGTGTAGATGATCACCGGCAGCACACCGGTCGCACCCTTCGGCTTGACGATGCGCACCCGCACCGAACCGGTGGGGCCGCCCTCGACGGTGATCCACTCCTCATCGATCTCCGGCTTCGCGATGGGGCTGTCCTGCACGCCGTCGACGGCCTTGCGGCCCTCTTCCGGGCTGAGCTGGTAGAGAAACGGCGGCTCGGAGGTCGCGTCGACGAACTCCTGTGCCGCCTGTTCGAGCGAGATACCGAGGGGGTTTCCTGCCATCATCCTGCCTTCCTGTGTGGGTGCGTTGCTGTGTGGGCGCGTTCAGTCTTGGGCAGTGGCCGACCGGTCCGCCCCGCTGTGCGGGCCACAAATCCCCCTGATCAGGACGCGGCCGTGACGTCCTCCAACAGCGCGGTCGTACCCGTCGATCGGAAGCGCTGCTGATACTTGCTCGGCGAAATACCAAGGCGCGCAACGAATGCACGGCGCAGGGCTTCGCTGCTGCCGTACCCGGCGGCCATCGCCGCCTCGGTCACACTGTACCCGGCGTGCAGCTTGTCCCGGGCCAGACCGAACCGAATGAAGGCGACGTATTCGGCGGGCGAGCTCTCCAATTCGGTGCGGAACAATCGCGTCAAATGCCGTGGGCTGACCCGGGCGTGCGTGGCGAGGGTCTGGACGGTATGCGGATGGCTGGGATCGGCACAGATCAGATCCGCGACCGTGCGTACCAGCGGGCTGCGCGGCACCGGAGCGCGTAGCGCCGCCGAGAACTGCGATTGACCGCCCGCCCGTTGCATGTAGATGACCAGCAACTGGGCGACCGACCGGGCGATATCGGCGCCGTGGTCGGCTTCGACCAGCGCCAGCGCGAGATCCATCCCGGCCGCCACACCTGCGGAGCTGTAGAGGTTGCCGTCACGCACGAAGATGGCATCCGGCTCGACCTGGGCGTCCGGGACTTGGCGCGCCAGATCCTTCGCGAATTTCCAGTGCGTCGTCGCGCGCCTGCCATCGAGAAGTCCGAGATTCGCCAACACGAACGCGCCGCTGCAGATGGATGCCAGGCGGCGGGTGTTGGCGGCCAATTGACGGGCGGCGGTCAATACCTCGGGGGTCACGAACTTCGCCGGTGGCAGTTCGCTACCGGGGATCACCACGGTGTCGAAGCGCCCGGCGTCCGCGGCGGCGCACGCCACGGTGACGCGGGCGCCGATGGAGGTCTGCACATCCCGGCCGTCGGCCGAGACCAGCACCACCTCATAGTCGCACCCAGCCTGATTCGCCTCCACGAAAACCTCTGCGGGCCCTACGAAGTCGAGCATCTTCACACCGTCGAAGAGCAGAATGCCCACCCGTCGGCGGGATGAAATCGTTGATTTGGAGGACATGTCCACCATTATTATGGAGTCGTGCCTCCAGAATCAAGCAGTGTGCGCGATCCCTCGTCCGCGTTGGTAGCGTGAGCGAATGGGACGTTCGCGACGGTTCGATGAATCGGACCTGCTCGATGCCGCGACGGAGCTGTTCTGGGCGAATGGGTTCGACAGCACCTCGGTCGAGGATGTGTCGGTGGTGACCGGCGTCGGAAACGGCAGTATCTACGCCGCCTACGGCAGCAAGAAGGGGCTGTTCCTGGCCGCGTTCGAGCGCTATTGCGAGCGCCGCGCGCAGTTCGTCCGCGAGGTGATCCGGTCCGCGCCCGGATCCGCCCGCAGCGCGGTCCGGGCGCTGCTGCGGGCGGTCATCGATGACTGCGCCGCCCAACCGAACCGGCGCGGGTGCCTGATGCTCAACAGCATCGCGCAGCTCGGGATGCGGATGCCCGAGGTGATCGCGATCAGTACGCGCTGCACCGACGCGATGGAGGACGGTATCGCCGCGCGCCTGCGCCCGGCTGTGCTGCTCGGCGGCAATGAGCGCGATCTCTCCGCGCTCAGCGCGAATATCGTGGTGGTGGCCCAGGGGTTGATCCAACTCAGTCGGCTGGATATTCCAGCCGCCCGGATGCGCGATATCGCCGATGTCTCGTGTGACGCGCTGCCGTCCGCCTGGGCCGATGCGCCGTTAGCGGTCGGCGAGCCAGTTTCCGTGGAAGCCGTAGGGCACTCGGCTCGGTAGGTGGACGGTGGCGACCGGTGTGGCGGCCAGATCGGCCGCGTCCAGGATGACGAGGTCGCTGCGGTCGGTGTCGGCGTCGTAGACGTAGGTCATGAGATAGCCGTCGCCGCCGGGGTGTTCGTTCGCGGCCGCGAAGGCGGCCTCGGCGGGGATGCGGCCGGGGCCGAATTCGTGGGCGGTGTTCGCGCCGGTGTGCAGGTCGTAGCGGATCAGCGCGCCGCTGTCGCGGGAGACGGTGGCGTGGCCGAATCGGGCGTCCAGACCCGCGAGCCGATCGTCGATGCGGGGGAACTCGGCGGCGCGGTCGTCGAGTTGTTCCTCGATGACGGTGCCGGAGGTCAGATCGATGGTCCAGCGCCAGAGGCTCGCTTGTTCGCGGGTGGGCGAATCCCGCCGCCACATACTGGGATAGCGCATCACGTGCAGCACGATCCGGCCCGGTTCGTCATGGGCATTGAGCGCGTGGAAGACATAGCAGGGATCGATCGGGAACCACCGCACCGCGCCGTGCGGATCGTCGCGGCGCAGCACGCCGAGCCGCGCTTGGTAGTCGTCACTCCACCGATAGGGCATGCCGCCACCGGATAGTGCAGTCTCGAGGTCGAAAACCACTGGCAGGTCCATGAATACGATATGCCCGCCGGTCAGGTTGAAGTCGTGGTGCATGGTCGGCCCTGGCACGTCGATGGGGCGGCTGAGCAGCAGATTGCCCGCGGCGTCGGCGCGGTGGTAGGTCAGGTAGGGCTCAGCGGTGGCATAGCCGAAGAAGTGCAATTCGCCGGTGGTCGGGCAGGTCTTCGGATGTGCGGTCATGGCGGTGTGCAGTTTGCCATCGAAATCGTAGGGACCGACGGTATCCAGCTCACGGGTCAATTCGTGGGGGTAGGACCCTTCTTCCAGGGCCAGGGTGCGTCCGGCGTGCCGGATGACGTGGGTGTTGGCGAATCCGCCCGTGAGGTCGTAATTGCCATCGGCGTCGCGGACCTGTGCACCGTTGGTGAAGGTGGAGGTGCGGACCCACCGGTTGCGATAGGAGACCGCGCGGCCCCGCTCGAGTCGCACGCCGTGCACCATGCCGTCGCCGAGGAACCAGTGCGCCGAGGCGGCGGCGTGCGGGTTCGGGCCGTTGCGCAGATACCAGCCGGTCAATTCGGCGGGAATCGTTCCGGTGACCGGTAATTCGTAGGCGGTGAGTTCTTCGGTGACGGGGGCGTAGTTGCCGGTGAGGTGTGGCAGCGAGGTAGTCATGATGGGCGCCGATCTGGTGTGGGATTTCAGGATGCGGACTCGTTGAGCAAGTTCGCCTTCGACTGGATGTGGGCGACGTAGCGGATGGTGAAGATCACCGGGAGGGTGAAGGCGAGCACCTGCGCAATGGTGCGCACGCCCGAGGAGGAGTGCGCGAGCGCGGCCATCGCGATGCAGCCGATGACGAAACTCGCGGTCCATACCGAGGTGATGACGTAGCTGGTGCGGATGAAGACGGGGTGATCCCAAACCTCCTGCGGCGTGGTCCGTTTGGCGATCGGCAGGGTGAACGGCATGCGCACGGCCAGTGATGCGCCCGCGACCAGGGCGAGCACGCCCGAGGACAGTGCCGGGGTGTAGGGGTGCAGTGCGGTGTCCGGATCGGCGAAGGCGAGCACGGCCACCGCCGCGAAGAAGACGACGGAACCGATGTCGATGATCATGGCTGCCATGCGTTGACCCGCCCGGATCTGCTGGGCGATACCGAGGGCCGAAACGCCGAAGGCCGCCAGTGCGGCCCACTGCCAGTACTGCGGCGGGACCACCGCGAAGACGATCCAGGGGGCGAAGGTGCGCAGGTACGACATTTTCGGAGGCTCCTAGTGGGGCGATATTCCAGTTTTGACATGTCTAAATTAGAGTCTGCTCTATCGACATGTCAATAGTGGAAGGTAAGGTGATGGCATGAGTCTTCGGTATGTGCTGCTCGGACTGTTATCCGATCGCCCGGCCAGCGGCTATGACCTGGTGCAGCGCTTCAAGGTGTCGCTGGCCACTGTCTGGCCCGCCACCCAGAGCCAGATCTATACCGAACTCACCAAGCTCGCCGACGCGGGCTCGATCGCGGTGTCGGATGAGGGTCCGCGTGGCCGCAAGGAGTACACGATCACCGACGTGGGCCTGGCGGATCTGCGCGAATGGCTCACCACGACCAAGCCGAAACGGCCGGCGCGCAATGAAGTGCTGCTGCGCGTCTTCTTTCTCGGTGTGGTTCCGCCCGCGTATGCCCGCGACTATCTGTCCGATATCGAAACCGCGAGCACGAAGGACCTAGCCGAACTGGCCGCACTCGAGGCGTCGATCGACTGGGACGACGACGACCTGTCCGTCTACGGCCGCATCGTGATGGAGTGGGGTAAGCGCTTCCATGTGATGAAGCGGGAGTGGGCCGAGTGGGCACTGACCCAGATCCCGGAGCGCTAGTGCGTTGATCACGAATGTTCGCCGGTCGGGCTGCTGTTCGGAGTCGGCCTCGGCGCTGTCGGCGTTCGCTGCGGAACGGTCCCGTCTCTCGATTCGGTTGCGGCGGAACAGCTTTCAGGATCCGTAGCCACGCATGAGCGGTAGGAACACCGTGTCCACGATGTCTACCAGGACCTCGTCGGGCACGGTGGGCACGCCGCGCGTGACGAATTCATTGCGCAGCAGGTCGATCGGGACCGCGGCGACGCGCGGATGACGTGCGGCCGCGGGCGCCTGCCCGCGTGCGATGGCCCGGTCGAGAACGGTGAGCCACGGCCCCGCTCCGGCGTCCCCGGATTGATCGCGCAACTGGGCGAGTCGCCCCGGTTCGTGCGCGAACTCGGCGAGCAGGCTGCGCAGGATCTCGCCGAGCGGGGAGGCGAGGTGAGAGTTGGCGCGCCGCAATAACTCCAGCGCGTCCGTGCGCAGGTCGCCGGTGTCGGGAAGGTCGAGGGTGGTGGCGGTCAGCTGTTTGTACGCGGCGACACCGAGGGCCGCCCGGTTGGGCCAGCGGCGGTAGATGGCGTTCTTGTTGGTGCCCGCGCGTTTGGCGACGGTGTCCATGGTCATGCTCGGGTAGCCGGATTCCAGGAGTTCGTCCACGGCCGCGCGCAGGATGGCCTGTTCGAGTTCGATGCCGCGGCGGCGGGTCGGTCGCGTGGTGTCGGTCATAACGGTACTGAGCGTACCTTGCGGTCGTGCGAGGGCTTCGCTATGGTCGAAATTACGGTACTCGACGTACCTTAATCATCTAGGAGGATATATGCGCGCCATCGGCGTCTGCTACGACACCGGCTTCATCAATCGCGGCAACAGCACGCACGAACCGTTCGATCCGGACGCGGTGTTGCGGGATATGCGAGCCGTCCGTGACGACCTGCACTGTGACGCCGTGCGGATCACCGGCGGTTACCTGGAGCGTCTGAAGCAGGCGGCCGCACTGGCCGCGGACGTCGGCCTGGAGGTGTGGATCTGCCCGTTCGTCAACGGCGTCACCCAGGACGAACTGCTCGAACTGGTCGCGGATATCGCGGAATTCGCCGAGCGCCTGCGGATTCAGGGCGCGAACGTGGTGCTGGCCGTCGGCTCCGAGCTGAGTCTATTCGTGGACGGCTTCTTCCCCGGCGACGATTTCGAGCAGCGGGCCACCGCTCTGGCCACCCCCGCAGGTCAGGCGGCCATGGCGGAAATGCCGACCCGATTCAACGAATTCCTCAGCCGCGCGGCCGAAATCGCGCGAGCCCGCTTCCGCGGCAGGCTCACCTACTGCTGCCTGCCCTTCGAACGGGTGAACTGGGAACTGTTCGATATCATCGCCACCGATGCCGGATACCGCTCGGCCGCGCTGGCCGAGCGGTATCCGGACCTCATGCGCAGTTACGTCGGCGAGGGCGCAAAACTCGGAAAACCGGTGGCTGTCACCGAATTCGGCTGCGTCACCTACCGCGGCGCGGCCGACAAGGCCGATCGCGGCGCGGATATCCTGCAATGGGACCCCCGTACCGCCACCCCGCTGCGCCTCGACGGCGTATACGAGCGCGACGAGCAGGCCCAAGCCGCCCACCTGCTCGAAGTGTTGAACATCCTGGACGAAGTCGGCATCGACACCGCCTTCTGGTACTGCTTCTCCCGCCCCGACCTCATCCACCGCGACGACCCGACCCTGGATCTCGACCTGGCCAGCGGCGGCCTGGTGAGGATCTTCGACAGCGTCGACGGCGCGGCCAAGACCTGGGAACCGAAGCTGGCCTTCGCAGCGTTGGCGAACCGGGTCCGCTGACCGGCCTCGGCCTGTCTCATCCGGTCTCCGGCGGGCGTTCGATCAACTCGCACCACCCCCACGTCACGACTTCCATAGTCGCGTCACCGAACCGGGTGAACGTTCGTGGTCGACGCGCCAGCCGAATATGGTTCGGATCAGCCGGTCGAGGAGTTCGGAAATCTGAATATCAAGATGCTCGCTCAACTGATTTGAGAACTATCTTCACTAATATGGATCTGATCTTGCAGGATCTTCATACTCACACTGAGGTGATCGAACAGGTCACATGTCGCCAATCCACCGGATCGACGTACAGGAGTGTTGATGAAGATCGGAATCCCCCGCGAGGTCAAAAACCACGAGTACCGGGTCGCGTGTACCCCAGCCGGTGCGCACGAGTTGGTTGCGCGCGGACATGAGGTATACATCGAGGCCGGAGCGGGGCAGGGGTCGGCGTTCGAGGATATGGCGTACGCGGCCGTCGGGGCGCGGGTGCTGGACAGCGCCGATGCGGTCTGGGACACCGCGGATATGGTGCTCAAGGTGAAAGAGCCGGTGGCCGAGGAATATTCGCGGATGCGCGAGGGGCAGCTGCTGTTCACCTACCTGCATCTGGCCGCGTCCAAGGAGTGCACCGATGCGCTGCTGAACTCCGGTATCACCTCGATCGCCTACGAGACCGTGACCGCCGCGGACGGATCGCTGCCGCTGCTCGCTCCGATGAGCGAGGTCGCCGGACGGCTGGCGCCGCAGGCCGGTGCGTATCACCTGATGCGCAGCGGCGGTGGTCGCGGTGTGCTGATGGGCGGCGTGCCGGGTGCGCGTCCGGCCAAGGTGGTCGTGCTCGGCGGCGGCGTTTCGGGCAGTAATGCGATCGCCGTCGCGGTCGGCATGCACGCAGACGTGACCGTGCTCGACCTGAATATCGCGCGCCTGCGCGCCCTGGACGAGCAGTACCGGGGGCAGGTGCGCACCATCATCTCCAATAGCTTCGAGGTGGAGAGCCTGGTCCGCGAGGCCGATCTGGTGATCGGCGCGGTGCTGGTGCCCGGCGCGAAGGCGCCCACCCTGGTCTCCAATGACCTTGTCGCACAGATGAAGCCGGGTTCGGTACTGGTCGATATCGCCATCGATCAGGGCGGCTGCTTCGAGGACTCGCGCCCGACCACGCATGCCGAGCCGACCTACCAGGTGCACAATTCGGTCTTCTACTGCGTCGCCAATATGCCCGGCGCGGTGCCGTACACCTCGACCGTTGCGCTCACCAATGCCACACTGCCGTATGTGATTTCGCTGGCCGACCGCGGCTGGCGCGATGCGGTCGCCGCGGATCGGGGGCTGGCCGCCGGTCTGAGCACGCACCGCGGCCAGCTGCTGTCCGAATCCGTCGCGGCCGCACACAACTACGCGGCCGAGACGCTCGCCGCCTAGGGCATCGGACGGGTTCTGGGTCGCACATGCTCGAAGATGAGGATCGTCTCGGTCGAGGCGACGGCGGGATGTGCGCTCAGATGTTCCAGTACGAAGACCCGTAGTCCCTCGGAGTCGGCGGTGGCGACATGGATCAGATAGTCGTCGGCGCCCGCGATGAAGTAGACGTTGAGCACCTCGTCGAGATCGGCCAATTGTTCGCCGAACTCGGCGAGGTGCTGACGTGCGGTGGCGTGTACCCGGACCGCGATCATGGCCTGCAGATTCCGGCCCAGTGCGGCCGGGTCGATATCGGCGTGGAATCCGCGGATCACGCCGCGTTCCACCAGTGCCCGCACCCGTCCCAGACATGTCGACGGTGCGATACCCGCGACATCGGCGAGCGCGCTGTTGGTCATCCGGCCGTCGCGCGCGAGCTGATCGAGCAGAATCCGGTCGATATCGTCGAGCGCAACGGCGGGTCGAGGTGGATTCCGGACAGCGGCGGCCGGACCTATCGGTGAATCGATCTTCCTCACAGACCCAACCCTATCGAAGATCCTTCGACGTAGGGCAAGCCCGGAAACTTATGTTCGGCGGTCATTCGCCGGTGTGAACTCGATCCGGCCGTGGCGATAGGATCGGCGCGTGGACATCTACTGGCACGCTGTTACGCCGCCGCCGTGCGCCTGATCGGGCGCACCTGCTGAATCTCTGATTTCGCGTTCCCGGCTGACTTCTGTAGGCAGCCTCGGGGCGATGCCGTGTGCCCGTTTCGAATCCCTGTTGAATTCGATGACGGAAGTGCATGGCCTTGTCCGATTCCAAATCTGTTGTTGTAGTTGAGCGTTCGGGTGTCCGGGCGCGCTCACCGTTGAGTGGGCCGGTGCCCATCCTGGTCGCGGCGATGTTGTGGGGGACCACCGGGACCACCAGTTCGCTGGCGCCCGCGGGTGCGCCCGCGGCGGCGATCGGGTCGGCCGGGTTGGTGCTCGGCGGGCTGTTGTTGTATTTGTCCACTGGCGCTGCGCGTCTGGTGTGTACGCGCGGCGAATGGTGGCTGGTCGTCGCCGGTGCGCTCGCGGTGGCGGGGTATCCGGTCACCTTCTATCCGGCCGTGGCGCGGACGGGGGTGGCCGTTGCGACGGTGATCGCGCTCGGCAGTGCGCCGGTTTTCGCGGGACTATTGGCCTGGGTTGCCGGGCAGGGCAGGCCGACCGGACGTTGGGTCGGTGCCACCGCGGCGGCGGTGCTCGGCTGTGTGGTGCTCGTCCTCGGTCCCCAATTGACGGGTGGGACCGCGCCCGTCGACCTGCTCGGCATCGTGCTCGCGGCCTTCGGGGGACTCACCTACGCCGTCTACTCGCTTATCGGCGGCAGACTCATCGCGCATGGGCATTCGTCGAATGCGGTACTCGGCACGATGTTCGGCATTGCCGGGTTGTTGGTGCTGCCGGTTGTGTTGTGCGCCGACACAACTTGGTTGCATTCCGGGCGCGGCATTGCGGTGGCGGCGCATCTCGCGGTGTTCACCACGTTCGTCGCCTACCGCCTGTTCGGCTACGGGCTGCGGCATACGACGGCGCAGGTCGCGACGACATTGACGCTGGCCGAGCCCGCCGTTGCGGCGGTGCTCGGTGTGGTCGTCGTGGGTGAGCGATTGCCGATCGTCTCGTGGTGCGGGCTGGTCGTGCTGGCACTCGGGCTCGCATTCCTGACACTCGGCGGGCGCGACCGGCGCTGACGGGTGCGCGACGCCGCCGATTCGCTTGGGCCAGCACGGATTCGGCGGCGGCGAGCACATTGCCGAAGGCATAGCGGATCACCGGTTTCGCGAGTGCGCGAGTGAACTGAGCGGCGGCGAAGGGCAGACGCGCTTCGGCGGTCGTGGTCCAGGTGACCCGCGTCCCACCCTCGATCTCGGCAGAGGTCAGTTGGCCGCACTCGTGGCTCGGCGCCAGGTCTTGGCGAACCGGCTCTGGCGCTAGGGAACCGGCGCGGGTGCTTTGGTGCGCAGCACCTCCATGAAGGCCCGCATCCACAGCGGGTGGTCCGGCCAGGCCCGGCCGGTCACGATATTGCCGTCGACGTGGGCGGGGCTGTCTTCCCATTGCGCGCCAACGGCATTCAGATCGGGCGCCAGGGCCGGGTAGGCACTCGACGAGCGGCCGCTGAGTGCACCGACGGCGATGAGAATCAAGGGGCCGTGGCACAGCGCCGCGATCGGCTTGTTCTCGTCGACGAAATGTTTGACGACTCTGCGGCATTCCGCATTGCCGCGCAGATATTCCGGAGCGCGCCCACCCGGCAGCACCAATGCCGCGTACCGGCTCGGGTCCACATCGGCCAGCGCGATATCGGCGGGCCAGGTGTGCCCGGCCTTCTCGGTATAGGTATCGAAACCGTCGACGAAATCGTGCACGACGAACTGCAACTTCTTGACGGTGGGGGCGGCCACGTGGACCTCGTACCCCTCCTCGAGCAGCCGCTGGTACGGGTACATGACTTCCAGGTCTTCGGCCGCGTCTCCGGTGATCAGCAATACGCTTGTCACGGCACATCACCTCCGGGGCGAATTTTATCGGCAATCGCCGTGCGCCCAGGGGCTTTCGCGACTAAAACGGGCGTGGATGCGGCCGGACCTGCTCGAGTTGCGCGGCCACCGACAGGATCGTCGGCTCACCATTGGCCGGTCCGACCAACTGCACCGCCAGTGGGAGGCCGTCGGTGGCGACGCCCGCTGGCAGGGAGGCGGCCGGATGTCCGGTCGCATTCCACAGTCCGGTGTAGGCGACCATGGGAACCGAGGCGAGCTGTGCCCGGATGGAATTCGCGCCGTCGAGGACACCGAGCGGCGGCGGGCGGTGCGCGATGGTCGGGGTCAGCAGCAGATCGCACTGTTCGAAGATGCGATCGACCTTGCGGGCCGCGACCTCGCCGCGGCGCATGGCCCACTCGACCACCGGCCGCCGCGCCCACGCACCGAGTGCGGTGGTCTGGCGGGTGCGGCGTTCGAGCCGCTCCGGATGATCGACGAACGGGATCTCGGCACGCACACCGCCGTAGAACTGCGGGTAGAAGGCAAAGGTGAAGTCGGGGTAGCGCGGGTTGATCTCGAAGACCGTATGGCCGAGTTGGGCGAGGAGTTGTGCGGTGTCGTGTACCGCGCGCACATGTTCCGGATCCGGTCCGGCCAGCACCGTCGGCGATTTCGTGCTGTAGCCGATGCGCAGGCCGGTGAGGGTGCGCCGCGCCGCCTCCTCGAACGACAGCACTGGATCGGGGGCGCGGAACCGGTCGACCGGCGTGCTGCCGCGGATCACGTCGTAGACGATCGCGGAATCCTGGACGCCGCGGGTCAGCGGGCCGAGCACGCCGAGCGCCCACCACAGGTGTGGGTACGGCGCGGTCGGTACCCGTCCGCGCTGGGTTTTGAGGCCGAAGAGCCCGCAGCAGGCCGACGGAATCCGGATCGAGCCGCCGCCGTCGCCACCGAGTGCGACCGGCACCAGTCCCGCCGCCACCGCGGCGGCGGAACCGCCGCTGGAGCCGCCCGCCGAGCGGGTCCGATCCCAAGGATTGCGGGTAAGTCCGTAGGTGCTGGATTCGGTGTAGGGCCATTGACCGAATTCCGGCATGGTGGTCTTGCCGACAATGACCGCGCCCGCCGCCCGCAAGCGCCGCACCACTTCGGCATCGACGGCCGCCGGGGTGGTGTTGGCGCGAGTGCCGAAGGTGGTCACGACCCCCGCGACGTCGATCTCGTCCTTCACCGCGATCGGGATGCCGTGCAGCGGTCCGAGGTCTGTGCCCGCGGCGCGCGCCCGATCCCGTTCGATGGCTTCGGCGATGGCCTGTTCGTGCAGCACCGTGGTGAAGGCGTTGAGGTCGCCCGCCTGTTCGATCCCGTCGAGGGTCGTTTCGATCAGTTCGCGGGCCGATAGCGCCCCTTGTTCGAGCAGTTCTCGCTGTTCCCGCACACCCGAGGCGACGACCTCGCGAAGGTCCATCTCTACCGCTCCTCCCGACCCATATGCCGTGGTGTTCCGAGCGAGCTGCGAGCAGCCGCCCGACAGGCGTGACCTGTGGAATCAGTCATTGATTCGAGCACCCGACAGTAGCTAGTCGACTGACCATTCCGCAATCGATACGCGGGTCGCGGCCGCCGGGTTCAATATCGCCGATATCAATTTTCCGCCCATGCGCAAGCGGTAGCGCTACAGCCAGGGCACCCCGGCCCGGAGCAGCACATTGGCGTAGGGCCGGGCCTCGCCGGTGCGCACCACGAACCGGCAGGCCCCGATCCGCTGTTTGAAGTCGTCGTGGTCGATCAACTCCGCGTTCAGGCGGTGGCTGAGCAGTGTCGCGGCCTCCGGATTCTGCTCGGCGACCTCGCGGCTGCCCCAGGCGGCCTCGACGGTGACTTCGTCGAGGATCAGGTCGAGGATGGGCTCGAACCGGGGGAATCCATAGCTGATGCCCAGGTCGATCACCGGCACGCCGACAGGTGTCGGCAGACCGGAGTCGCTGACGGCGAAGAGGTCGGTGTGGCGCAATGCCGTGAGCGCCGAGAGCAATTCGGCGTGAATGAGTCCGCTGGTGCGCAAGGTTCGGTTCCTTCTCGAAGGGGGATGCCCGGTCAGACGAGTGGCCGGGCCGCGGGGATGGCCGCGAGCGCGGTGCCGATCTGGTCCGCGGTGGGGTAGGAGGCATGGGTTCCAGGTGCCTGCACGGCGAGCGCACCGGCCGCGGTGGCATAGGCCACGGCGGCGCCCAACTGCCTGCCATCGGCGAGTGCGGTGGCCAGCGCACCGACGAAGGCATCGCCCGCGCCGGTGGAGTCCACCGAATTCACCTGTGGCGCAGCCTGATATCCGCCAGCGACCGGTGCTGGCACATCGCAGCGGTGCGCCCAGACCGAGCCAGCGGCGCCCAGGGTGGCGACGACGGACGCCACCCCGCGCAGGCAGAGCGAGCGGGCCAGGTGGAATGCCTGCTCGGGTGTCTGTGCGGTGGTCCCGGTCAATGCCGACAGCTCGGATTCGTTGACGACCAGCGGATGGCAGCGCAGCAGCAGTTCATCCGGCAGCGCCGCCGCCGGTGCGGCGTTGAGGACGAACCGGCGGGCGTGCCGCGCCGCCCAGGCCACCACGCGCGGCGGCACCTCCAACTGTGCGACAACGACTTCCGCCGACCGCAGCAGCTCAGCCTCGTCCATGGTGTCGAGTTCGGCGTCGGGTTCCCAGCGGAAGTTGGCACCGGAGTCGACCACGATCTGATTCTCGCCGTCGGCGACGGTGATGTAGGCCGTGCCGGTCCGCGCGTCTTCGACCTCGCGCAGGGTGGTGAGCCCAACACCATAGTCGCGCAATGATTTCCGCAGCTCGGGATCGGCATCGCGGCCGATCCTGGCAATGAATTCGACGCTGCCACCGGCTCGGGCCGCCGCGACGGCCTGATTGGAACCCTTGCCGCCCAGGTTGGTGCGTGCGCGCAGTGCCAGCACGGTTTCACCCGGGCGCGGCAGCCGTTCCACCTCACACACGATGTCCTGGTTGACCGATCCGAGGACGACTACCGTCACGACTCGGCCCCGGCGTCGGCTACCTCCAGATTGCCGGGTGCGGCACCGGTGATCAGCGCGACCAGCCGGTCGCCGTCCACCTCGTCGATCCGGTGTGCGGCAACGGATCTGCCGCGCCGCAGCACCACGACGTTATCGCAGATCCGCATGACCTGTGCCAGGTCGTGGCTGATGATCAAGACGGTGATCCCGCGCTCGCGCAGGCCGCGCACCAGCTTCTCGACCGCCGCGGTCTCGCGTACCCCGAGCGCGGCGGTCGGCTCGTCCATGATCACCATGGATTTGCCCCAGGCCACCGCACGAGCGATGGCGATGCTCTGGCGTTGGCCGCCGCTCATCCTGCGCACGGTGGTGCGCACCGAGGGCACATCGACATCCAGGTCGCGCAGGATCTCGCCGCTGCGGGCGATCATCGCCCTGCGGTTGACGATGCCGAGCGGATAGACCAACTCCCGGTTGAGAAATAAGTTCTGCCACACCGCGAGATCGTCGATCAGGGCGAGATCCTGATACACGGTCTCGATGCCCATCTTGCGCGCGTCCTCTGGCGAACGCAGGCGCACCGGCTCGCCCTTGAACAGGATGTGCCCGGTATCCGGTGCCTGCACGCCGGTGAGGCAGCGTACCAAGGTCGATTTGCCCGCGCCGTTATCGCCGACCAGGGCGGTGACCTCACCCTCCGGAATCGTCAGCGAGACTCCGGCCAGCGCGCGGACCGAATCGAACGATTTGGTGAGTTCGCGCGCCTCGAGTAGTGGAATCGTCATGGCCTGGACCTACTTTCGGAAGCGGGCGATCCCGGCGGCCAGCAGCAGCACCGCGCCGACGGCGACCGGCTGGTAATACTGCGAGATGCCGAGAATGGTGAACCCGTTGATCAGCGAGGTGAACAGCACCGCACCGCAGACGGTGCCGAGCACCGACGCCTTGCCGCCCGACAGCGACGAACCGCCGAGCACCACCGCGGCGATCGAGCTCAGCAGATAGGTGGTCTGCAGTGACGGATCCGCGCCGCCATTGCGGGCGACCAGCATGACACCGGCTATGCCGCACAGCAATCCGGACATGGCATAGGCGAACAGCCGGATCCGGTTCACCGAGATACCGGTGTCGCGCGCGGCCTCGAGTCGCCCGCCGGTGGCGAGCAGGTGGGTGCCGATTCGGGTCCGGAAGATGATCCCGGCCACCACCAGCGCCGCCACCAGCGCCAGCAGCCAGAACCAGCGCACCGGTCCGATGCCGTCGAGTGCGAGCCGTTGCAGGAACCGGGAACTCACGGCCTCGGTATTGCCGTGCGTCAGCAGCAGCGTGATGCCATTGAGCACGCTCAGCATGCCGAGCGTGACGACGAAGTCGGTCATATGCAGTCGGCCGATGAGCACACCGTTGACAACGCCGACCGCCAGTCCGCTGAGGATCGCCGCCGCGATGGCGACCGCCATCGGATAGCCGTGGCTGGCGAGGTAGCCGAGAACGGCTGCCGCCCAGGGGAGATTGGCGCCGACCGACAGATCGATGCCGCCCACCGTGATCGCGAACTGCTGGCCGAGCGCCAGCACCGTCAGGATCGTCGAGGCGACCAGCAGATCGCCGATATTGTCCGTCGTCAGGAAGTCCGGGGTGGCGATGAAGAACGCCACCCACAGCACGACCAGGGCCAGCGGTGCCGCGAATTCGGCGACCTTGGCGAGGATTTCCGTGCGCCCCTCACGCGCACGGAGCTCGGCGGGTGCCTCGGCTGTCACTTGTTCAGCAGTCCTTCCACTGGGTTGTCGAATGTGACGATCGGACGCGGGAACGCGGAGATCTGCTGATCGACATTGTCCTTGCCGATGAAGGCGATGGGGGAGACCACGCGCTCGGGCAGCGCCTTGCCCTGGTGCTTGGCCAGGCAGCTCTGCACCGCGAGTTGTCCTTCCGCATACGGGTATTGGGTCACCGTGCCGGTCAGCGTGCCCGCCTTGACGGCGTCGAGCGCGGCCTGGATGCCGTCGACGGAGATCACCTTGATCTGGCCGGTCTTGCCCGCGTTCTTGATCGCCTGTGCCGCGCCGAGGCCCATGGTGTCGTTGGCGGCGAAGATGCCGGTGATCTCCGGATGTGCCTTCAGGATCGCCTCGGTGACCTGCAGGCCCTTGTCCTGTTCGTAGTCGGCGGGCGCCTTCTGGACGATGTCCAGCTTGCCAGCGACGGTGTCGGTGAAGCCCTTATCGCGATTGATGCCGTTCTGCTCGCCAGCGATGCCCTGCAGGATGACGACCTTTCCGGTGCCGCCGAGTGCGTCGAGCATCTTCTGTCCGGCAATCCGGCCCGCGTCGAGATTGTCCGAACCGATGAAGCTCGCATAGGACACCCCGGCCTGCTCGGAGGCCTTCGCGTCGATCTGGGTGTCCAAGTTGAGGATCGGAATATTCTTGCGCGCCACCGGCGTCAGCGGCGTGATCACATTCGTGGCGTTGACCGGTACCACCCCGAAGCAGTCATAGCCACGCGCGGCCAGGGTGGAGATCTGGGCGTTCTCGCCGTCGGCGTCCGTCTCGGACTGCCCGGCCTGCACTGTGACCTTCACCCCGAGCCGCTGCCCCTCCGCGAGGGCGCCGTCGCGCAGCGCCGCCCAGTAGGGGTTGGTGAAGTTCCTGGTGACGATCGCGATCTTGAAATCGCCGTCACCTGCGTCCTGCCCACCGCGACCGCAGGCAGCGGCGGCGAGCGCGCCGATGAGGACAAGCGGCGCCATTGCACGCCTGAATCGAGCATTCATCGTGAGTTCGACCTATCCGTCTCAGATATCAACTCGTGTTGATTTACGCGAGTTGATGAGTAGTGTGTGACCCGAGTCACCGGCTGTCAAGTGGTGGTGCGGAGTGCTTGGATGGACGGTCGGAGCGAGGAGAGGTTTCGGATGGCAGTCACACGAGCCGACGTGGCGCGGCTCGCCGGTACATCGCCGGCGCTGGTGAGCTATGTGCTCAATGGGGGGCCGCGGCAGGTCGCGCCCGCGACGAGGGCCCGCATCGAGGCCGCCATCGCCGAACTCGGCTACCGGCCCAATATGTCCGCGCGCAGTCTGCGCATGAACCGCGGGCACGCGCTCGGCATGGTGATCCCCGACGGGGCCAACCCGTTCTTCGCCGAACTGTCCGCGGTCATCGAGGCGGCCGCCTTCGCGCGGGGGTATCCGCTGTTCGTCGGCAATGCCGCCGGGGACCAGGAACGCGAACGCGCCTACGTGCGCACCTTTATCGATCGCAGAGTCGAAGGGCTGCTTGCGATTTCGTCATCCTGGGAGACCGGTGTCGCCGACGCCTGCGAGGAGGCCGGAATGGTGCTCGTCGCGCTGGACCGCGTCATCGATCCGGTGCGTTGCGCGCATGTGATGTGCGATTCGGTCGCGGGCGCAGAGCAGGCCGTGGCGCATCTCATCGGGCATGGGCACCGCGATATCGCCTGCCTCAGCGGCCCGCATGTGTCCACCGCCGAGGACCGCGTACAGGGCTACCGCAATGCGCTGGCGGCCGCCGGACTGGCCGAAGGACGCATTGTGCGAACGGATTTCGGCGGTGCCGCCGGCTACCGCGCACTGGCCGAACTCATGGCCGACCCGCGCCGCCCCACCGCGGTATTCGTGACCAGCGACCTACAGGCGATGGGTATGCTGCGCGCGGCCTATGACGCCGGACTGCGGGTACCCGACGACCTCGCGGTGGTTGCCTTCGACGGCATCGAATACTCCCGCTACACCCGGCCCGGCCTGACCACCATGGTGCAGCCCACCCGGCGCATGGGCGAGACCGCGGTCGATCTGCTGCTCCAACAGATCGAGGACCACACCGTCCGGCCGGGGGTGGTGAATCTGGAGGCGGTGCTGCACACCAGGGGCTCGTGCGGTTGTTCGGACGAGTTCTGAAGGCCTCGCAGCGGCGTGATGCGTTTCGCCGCAAGGATTTGTCTCGGCACTGGTAGGTGGCCCACTTGCGGCCACGCCATCCGTGCGTGCTGGCCCGCCAATATGTCGCGACCTCGCGCCGCACGATGCCTCCGCTGTCGCTCTCAGGTCCCCGACAGCCACCCATACGACACCCCCGGATATTGGACAAGCGATCACCATGCGCTGATGCAGGTAAACGTCGAGAGCACCCCTGCATCAGCGCATTCTCGACCGATCAGGTTTGTGGGTTTGTTGGTTCGGTGGAGTTGGTGCGGGTGGTGGGGCGGGTGGTTCTGGGATCGGCTCGAGGTTTTGCGGATGCCGCGGTGGTGTCCTCGATGTGGCGCTCGCATATTCGAGCGTCGTTCGCGGTTGGCGGCAGTCCACTCACACAGCTCGACCGGGGTACTTCTTCCGCAGCCATTACAGTCCGGGGGCTCGGGCAGACTCGGGCCGCCGTGTTCGGGTAGCCACATCACTGCGACCATCAATGCTGACGCCGCTATGAAGATCGAGCGCCCGGTCCCGAGGGGCGCGGCGCCATCGCCATCACTGAATGGCTTGCACTCACCATGCACCCACCTAGATGACCGCACCTACGTCACTCACGGGCGCCGGATCTTGTCATCTGCCTCGGCAGATACGGCCTTGATGATGGTCTGCTCATCGCTCGGCGTGCACAGCCGACTCAGGACGTGAGGAGCGTGCTGCGCAGGTACGCCAGGATCTCGTCCCTAGCCTGCGTCGTCGGGTGCCCTTCCTCGTCCACGAAGTGGGCGGTCACCACGCTGTGCGGGGATTGGAGTAGCGAAAACCGAGAATCCGAGTTTGTGGATTTCTCGGGTATCGCGGACGCCGCCGTCGGTCACGAGCGCGGAGATGCCGCGGGCAGCATATCGCTGTGCCTCAGTATTTGGGCGAACTCGGTGGCTGGTAGGTCGGATCGACCAAGCGCATGCCCGCGATGTCATCGCGATTGTGCCACTGCGGCAAGGCTTTCCATCGGTGATGGAGGCGTTCGAGTGCATCCGGGTCGAGTTCGATACCGAGGCCGGGTGCGTCGGAAACGATGACGGCGCCCTCGTCGAAGACTATGGGTTCGGCGATCAGATCCTCGGGCTGCCATGGGTAGTGGGTATCGCAGGCGTAGGTCAGCTCGGGGATGGTGGCGGCCACGTGGGTCATTGCCGCCAGGCTGATTCCGAGGTGGGTGTTGGAGTGCATGCTGACGCCTCTGGCGTAGGCGTGGCAGACGGCGGCTAGGTCGCGGGTGGCGAACAAGCCGCCCCAGAAGTGATGGTCGGACAGCACGATCTGGACGGCATCGATATCGAATGCCGGCCGCACCTCCTCGATCGATGTGACGATCATATTGGTGGCCAACGGCATTCCGGTGCGGCGATGCACTTCGGCCATATCCTCGCGGCGGGCGGTGGGGTCTTCCAGATATTCGACGACACCCGAAAGTTGTTCGGCGACAGTTGTTGCGCTGGCCAGTGACCATCCGCCATTGGGATCCAGTCGCAGCGGGTGATCCGGAAAAGCCTTGGCCAGTGCCTCGATCGCGGCGACTTCCTCTTCGGGCGGAAATACGCCGCCCTTGAGTTTGAACGAGCGGAATCCGGCATGGACGGCGAACTTTTCGGCTAGGCGGACGACGCCGTCGGGGTCGATGACCTCGCCCCAGTCGTCGGTCGGTGCATCGGGGACCGGATGTTCGGCCCACTTGTAGAACAGGTATCCGGAGTAGTCGATCCGATCGCGGACCTTGCCGCCGAGCAAGGCGTATACCGGTAGCCCGAGTTCGCGGCCGTGGGCGTCGAGTGCGGCGGACTCGAAGGCCGATATCACGCTGAGGCGGACCTTGTCGGTGGTGAGGGTGCCGCGCAGTCCGCCCGCGACCGGATTGTCGATCAGCACTTCCCCGATGGTGTTCGCACCGAGCAAGCGGATGGCGTTGATTGCGGCGACCGGCATGCCGATAAGTTGTGGGGCGAGGTCGGCCGCGCGATCGAGGTAGACGCGGTCGCCATAGGTTTCGCCGAGACCGCAATAGCCGCTGTCGGTTTCGATCTCGACAATGAGGCGTGGCGTATACGGCTGGTGCACGCCACCGACATTGAGCAGAGGAGCGTCGGCGATGAGGATCGGAGTCAGTCGGACATCGGTGATAACGGGGGACATCTCAGTCTCGCATTCCGTCGACGCGGCGCGGCAGCCGCCACGGATTGGCTTCGCGCAGGGCGGGCGGGAGCAGTTCATCCGGGAAGCCCTGCCAGGCGATCGGCCGCAGGAAGCGCGCGATGGCGGCGGTGCCGACCGAGGTGGTGGTCGGTGCGGTGGTGGCCGGATACGGGCCGCCGTGGTGTTGGGCCCAGCTCACGGTGACGCCGGTGGGCCAGTCGTTCCATAGCAGTCGGCCCGCGAGCGCGGTGAGGGCGGGCAGGAGCCGGCGTACATCGTCGATCTCGGAGTTCTCCGCCACAATCGTCGCGGTGAGGCCCGGTTCGAGTTGGCGCAGAACTTGTTCCAGCTCAATGGGATTCGCGTATTCGACCACCAATGCCGCCGGGCCGAAGCATTCCGCCTGCACGGCATCTCCGGCGGCCAGGAAGTCGGTGGCGGACACATTCAGCAAGGTAGGTGCGAGCAGATCGTCATGTGCCGAAATCGTGGTGACGGAGGGGGATTCGCGCAGGGTCGTCACGCGCGATCGGAAGCCATCGGCGATGTGCTCGTTGAGCAAACGCTGTCCTGGCACCACGGCGACCGCGGCGGCCAGCGTTTCGGTGAGCCCATGGCCCGAAGGCAGTAGCAGCACACCGGGTTTGGTGCAGAACTGTCCAGCGCCGAGGGTGAACGATCCGACGAAACCCTCGACGATCCGCGGTCCGCGCGCGCGTACCGCACCGGGCATGACCACCACTGGATTGACGCTGCCGAGTTCACCGTAGAACGGGATCGGGCGCGGCCGTGACGATGCGATATCGAACAGCGCCCGGCCACCCGCCGGTGAACCGGTGAACGACGCGGCGGCGATATCCGGGTGGCGCAGTGCCGTGATGCCCGCCTCGACACCGTGGATGACGGCGAAGGCGCCCGCTGGGGCACCGGCCGCGCGCAATGCCCCGCGCACGATCTCGCCGGTCCGCTCGGACAGCCGTGGGTGGCCAGGATGTGCCTTCAGGACCACGGGACATCCCGCGGCCAGGGCCGAGGCGGTGTCACCGCCCGCGACGCTGAATGCGAACGGGAAATTGCTCGCGGCGAAGATGAGCGTCGGTCCGATCGGGATCAGGCTGCGCCGAATATCGGGTCGCGGTCCCATCGGCCAGCTCGGATCGGCGTGATCCACGGTGGCGGCGAGGAATTCGCCATCGGCCAGCACCTCGGCGAAAAGGCGCAATTGAAAGGTGGTTCGGGTTAATTCGCCACGCAGGCGCGGTGTTTCGGGCAGATGTGTTTCCGCTGCGGCGAGTGGGACGAGTTCGTCGGCCGCGGCATCCAGGGCATCCGCGATCCGGGTGAGCCACGCCGCCCGTTCGGTGGGTGTGGTGTCGGCGAGGCGACTCGCGGCCTGCGCCGCTGCGGCGATGATCGGCTGTAGCTCGTCAGGGGTGGTATCCACAAAGGCTCCTGAAGGTAGTGGGTTACGCCCGCACCGTGTGTTCGGCGGTCTGGGTGCGCATTCGATCGCTGATGGTCACGCCGAGACCGGGGTCGAAACGGTGGCCTCGGTGATCCGGTCGAGGGTGGCCGCGCCGTTCATGCGATCGTGGCGACCAGTGCGGTCAGTTCGGCGAGTTCGGGCTCGGTGAGGTCGGTCAGCGGTGGCCGGACCGGTCCGGGCGGGCGTCCGATGGCCGTCAGTCCGGCCTTGACGATCGACACCGCATATCCGGGCACACGGTCGCGGATACCCAGGTAGGGGATGACGAATTCGCGCAGCCGCCGGTAGACTTCGTCGCGGTCGCGGGCCCGCACCGCTCGATAGAAGTCGAGTGCGAACTGCGGCACGAAGTTGAAGATCGCGGAAGAGTAAGTGGTGACACCCATTTCGGTGTAGGGCAGGGCGAAGGTCTCCGCTGTCGGCAGCCCGCCGATATAGGTGAGCCGGTCGCCGAGCCGGGCGTAGATCCGGGTCATCGTCTCGATATTGCCGACACCGTCCTTGAACCCCACCAGATTCGGGCAGCGCTCGGCCATCCGCGCCAAGGTCACGTCATTGCAGGTGGCATTGGCGCGACTGTAGAAGATGATGCCCAGTGAAGTGGCCGCGCAGACGGCGGCGACATGTTCGACCAGCCCGTCCGGCCCCGCCTCGGTCAGATACGGCGGCATCAGCAAAATGCCCTCGGCCCCGGCGGCTTCGGCCGAGCGGGCCTGCTCGATCGCCGCCGCGGTGCCCGCGGTGGCCGGTGCGACCACCGGGATCCGGCCGCCGGTCTCTGCGACCGCGGCCCGTACCACCTGATCGATCTCGGGTGGTGTCAGGGAGAAGCCCTCACCCGTACCGCCCGCCGCGAATAGACCTGCCACCTCGTATTGGGCCAGCCAGGCAATGTGTTTGCGGTAGGCGGCCTCGTCGAAGGCCAGATCGGCGTCGAAATGCGTGACGGGGAAGGACAATAGCCCGCGGCCCAGCGCGGGACCCAACTCGTTGGCGGACAGATGTGACATATGGTTCCTCTCAGTGAGCCGGCGGCAGCGAATCGAGCAGTTCGATCACTCGGTGCAGTGCCGGATTGGCGCAGTCGCGTCGCCAGACCGCGTGCAGGACAACGGATTCCTCGACGCCGTCCAGCGGCCGGAACCGCACGCCGTCGGGATGCAGGTGGGTGGACGTTTCGGGGACCAGGGCCAGGCCGCGTCCGGCGGCCACCAGCGCGAGCATGGTGTGTACCTGGGTCAATTCATGGGTGGCGGTGTAGGGCACGGCGGCGAGGATGCCGGAGACCAGATCGGCGAAATAGCGGGCCGGACCGGGTGCGTACACCAGCAGCGTCTCGCCGCCCAGTTCCTCGATCGCGATCGGACCGTCTGCGGCGAGCTTGTGCTGTTCCGGCACGGCCAGCATCAACCCTTCGGAATGCACCAGCCGCGAATCGAATTCGGTGCGGTCGAAGGGTGGACGGGCGAGTGCGAGATCGAGGCTGCCGCCGCGCAGGTTCTCGAATTGATCCGAACTCACCATCTCGCGCAAAACCACCTCGACGCGGTCCAGCCCGGCCTCGATGTGGTTGAGGAACCGTCCGAGGAAGCCGAAGCCCGAGGCCGCCGTGAAACCGATGCGCACCGTGCCAGCCCCGCCCGCGGCGACGAGGCGGGCGGTACCGGGCGCGGCGCTGGCCAGGGCCAGCAGACGGCGCGCCTCGGTCAGGAAGACCTCCCCGGCCGGGGTCAGCTGGACCTGCCGCTGGGTGCGATCGAAGAGTTCGACACCGATATCGCGTTCCAGTTTCTGGATCTGGCGGCTCAGCGGCGGCTGCGTCATCCGCAGCCGCTCGGCCGCCCGGCGGAAATTGCCCTCCTCGGCCACCGTGACGAAGCCGCGGACCTGCTCCAGCGACAGTATCGACATCGTTCTCCTCCTGCGTTGCGGCGTGCACTCCGCCTCGCCCGCAGATTGCCGTATCCGCAGGTTATGGCCCGCCAGTGATACTCGTCCAACGCTAATTCAGCATCAACCGATACTCGAAAGGTATTCATCGGAGGTCGACGATTTCGACCCAGTTGGGATCGCGGCCGACGCCGAGTCGATGCCGTGGGGTGAGCGAACCGGTCTCGGGATCGATGGCGTAGCTGGTGACGGCATGAGACTGCTGACCGGCGGCCACCAGAAAACGCCCACTCGGATCGATGGCGAATCCGCGTGGTCGGGCCTCGGTGGGTGTGTGTCCGAGCGGGTCGAGCAGTCCGGTTGCCGGGGCGATACGGAATCCGGCGAGCGTGCTCGAAGTCCGTTCGGCCACATAGAGATAGCGGCCGTCCGGGGTGAGCCGCAGTTCCGATGTCCACGGCGGGCCAGCCGTGGCCGGCAGCACCGTCGCCGAGGCGACGAGTGTGAGTGTGCCCGTGGCGGATTCGAATCGGTAGGCGTTCACCGTGCCGTCCAGCTCGTTGCTGCCGTAGGCGGTCGATCCGTCGGGATGGAATACCAGATGTCGCGGACCGGCTCCGGGGGCCGTCTCGACGAGTGGCGGCTGATTCGGTGTGAGCCGTCCGGATTCGGCGTCGAAGCGGTACTGCAGGATCACATCGCCGCCGAGCGCCGCCGCGAACAGGTACCGGCCGGACGGATCGGCCACAATCGAATGGGCGTGCGGTGGTGTTGATTTCACCTCTATGGGCGGTGCGACACCGCCGTCGGATGTGATCGGATTGATGGCGATCTTATTGCCCGAATACGAGGCGCTGAGCAGAAACCGCCCGCCTCGGTCCGTCGAAAGATAGGCCATATTGTTCGGCAGCGGGGCGGTCGACAGCGGTGTCAGCCGCCCCGTTGCCGGATCTGTGGCGAATACCGCCACCGCGAAGGGGGCCGAGCGCAGCGATGCGTAGAGGTACCGGTGGTCCGGGCTCATCGCCAAGGGCATCACCGCGCCGGGCACCGGCTGCGACTCGACGGGTGTCAGTGCACCGTCGTCGTCGAGTCGCAGTACGGAGATCTCGCGACTTTCGGCATTCGAAACATAAACGGCGTAGGCCATATTCACGCCGTCTCGGCGGACTTGCCGCTGACTCGCGCCCGCAGCTCCAATTCGATCTGTTCCAGGCTGCGTCCATTGGTCTCCGGCACGAATCGCTGCACCAGCATGAACATCACCACGCTGACCCCGGCGAAGATCCAGGCCGAATAGCCGAGTCCGAGATGGTCGTTCATCACCGGGAACAGGAAGGTGATGGCGAAGGTCGAACTCCACAGCACCACACTGCCGACACCCATGCCGACCCCGCGCACCCGCAGCGGGAAGATTTCCGCCATCATCACCCACACCACCGCGCCCCAACCCAATTCGTAGCCCGCGAGGTAGACATTGAGCAGGATCAGTGTCGTGATGCCGGTAATGGTGTGGTTGTGCACGCCGAGCACGATGGCGCCGAGCAGGAACAATGACGAGGCCATACAAACATTGCCGAGCAATAGCAATGGCTTTCGGCCCCAGCGGTCGACAACGAAGATCACCCAGGCCGTGAATGCCACCTTGATCGCGCCGAGCACAATGGAAGCCAGCAGGGATGTGGAATTTCCGAAGCCGAGATCCTTGAACATGGTCGGTGCGTAGACATTCACGGCATTGACACCCGAGAACTGTTGTCCGACAGCGAGAATAAGTGCCACTACCAGGGCCGGTCGTGCCCATGGCGCCAGCAGATCGCGCAGCCGCCCCTTCTGCTGCTCATCCAATTGGATGACCGAGCGGATACTGCTCATCTCGGATTCGATCTCGTCGGCGCGGTGCGTGCCGGCCAGTACGGCGCGCGCCTCCATCTCCCGCCCGGCGTGCACCAGCCAGCGCGGCGTCTCCGGCAAGACCGACATGCCTGCCAGCAGCGCCACTGCCGGAATCGTGGCGATCGCGAACATCATCCGCCAGTTGCCGGATCCGGACAGCGCCCAGTCCACGATGTAGGCGATCAGGATGCCGGAGACGATCATCAGCTGGTTCAATGTCGACAATGCGCCGCGCGCCCTGGTCGGGGCGAGTTCGGACAGATAAGTCGGCACGGTCGCCGACGAACATCCCACCGCGATGCCGGTAATGAATCTGGCAACTACCAGCACGGCGACATTGGGCGCCAGCGCACAGCCCAGCGCGCCGACCGCGAAGACCGCGGCGGCGATCATAATGGTGCGCCGCCGCCCGAGCCGATCGGTGATCCGTCCGGCAATGGCCGCGCCGATCACCGCACCGGCGGCCAAGCAGCCGCCGATCACGCCCTGTGTCACCGAGGACAGATGCCAGGACTTCTTGATGAACAGCAACACCCCGGAGATGACACCGAGGTCGTAACCGAACAGGATGCCGCCGAGGGCGCCGAAGAAATAGAGAAATTTGACATTGGACGCGAGCGCCGATTTCGGTGTGGTCGTCGTTGACTTGAATTGCATTGTGCTGCGCTTCTTTCGAGGTGGAGCAAAGTGCCATCAGCGTTACATGCCGCTGATGCGAAATTCCTCAGAAATGTGATTCCGTCTGGGTATCGCGTGCTGCGTTCTCCGCGGCATTCATAGCGGATTCGGTTTTCCCAGCGGAGTTTCCACGAAAGGTCCGCCGATCAGCCAAGGACTCGGATCGGCGACGGCGGAAATGTCGGAGGCGAACTGTTCGGCATCGTCTTCGCTGCGGTAACCGAGCTCCTCGGCCTCGTGCAGGGAGACGACCGCGCGGGTATTGGCTGATACGCCCCAGACCACCCGGTACCCGGGCCTTTCGGCGGCCAGGCAGGCCTCGAATAGTCGCGCACAGTCGTTGGGGGACAGCCACATCGACAGTCCGCGGGCATCATGCGGGCGTTCGAAACACGAACCGATCCGAATGCAGATCACGTCCATGCCGAAGCGGGAGTGATAGAGACTGCCCAGCGCCTCCACCGCCACCTTGCTGACGCCGTAATAGGTATCGGGCCGGGGCGCGGCGTCACCGGGAATGGGATCGGCGCCGACGGCGTGGAAGCCGACGGCATGATTGCTCGACGCGAGGACGACCCGCTGCACCCCGGCCTGCCGCGCCGCCTCCAGTACGGTGTGCGTGCCGTCGATATTGGCGGCCAGTACGTTGTCCCAGCTGTCTTCTCGGCTGATCCCGCCCAGATGGATGATCGCGTCCACCTCCCGGCACGCCGCGGCCATGGTGGCGGGATCGGTGAGTGATCCGGTGACGATCTCGACCCGTTCGCCGGATGTCGGCGCGGGGAGTTCGGTCAGATCCAGTAGCCGCAGTACGCGATCGGGGCGTCGCAGGCGCGGGCGCATCAGCGTGCCGATGCCGCCGGCCGCGCCGGTTATCAGAATTCGGTGATCATTCATGCGGCATCGGTCTCGCTCGCGTAAGCGAAAATGTCCGCAGAGCCGTAGTTTTCGCACATGGTGTCCTCCTGTGGTGCGAGCGGAGTGTGGGATGGGTCACTCGCCGCTCGAACGTGTCAGAAGGTTATGGCGCAGAAATGATGCCTGTCCAACACCGTTTCTGTATCGACCGATGCCGTCAGGGCATCGGTTGTGGGCCGCATAAACGCGAATTGGGCGAGTGGCCAATTGTCCACTCGCCCAATCCGATTCGCGCTTACTTCGCCAGCTCGACGTCCGTCGTGCCGCGCTCCAGCTTGGAGTTCATCCGCGAGTATCCGAAGTACACCGCGAGTCCGATCACCAGCCACACCACGAACCGCAGCCAGGTCTCCCACGGCAGCGACCAGATCAGATAGACCGAGAAGCCGATGCCGATCAGCGGCACCACCGGCATCAGCGGCAGTTTGAACGTGCGCGGTTCGTCGGGCCGGGTGCGGCGCAGCACCATCACCGCGACCGAGACCACGATGAAGGCCATCAGAATGCCGATATTGGTCAGCTCGGCCACCACGGTGATATCGAGCAGACCGGCCATCGCGGCGGATCCGATGCCGACGATCCAGGTCACCCGGGTCGGCACCTTGCGGACCGGATGGGTCTTGGCGAACCACTCGGGCAGCAGTCCATCGCGGCTCATGGCGAACCAGACGCGGGTCACACCGAGCATGAAGGTGAGCACCACGGTGACGATGCCGACAATGGCGCCGATCGCGATGATATTCGCGACGCCGGGCATGCCGACCGATTCGAAGGCGGTGGAGAAGCCGCTCGTCGGGCTGATCTCGGTGTACTTCTGCATACCGGTCAGTACCAGCGTGGCCAGCACGTACAGCACCATCGCGATGGCCAGCGAGTAGATGATCGCCTTGGGCAGATGCTTCTTGCCGTCGGTCGATTCCTCGGCGGCGGTGCTCATTGCGTCATAGCCGAACACGGCGAAGAAGACGGTGGCCGCACCGGTCCAGACCGCGCCAGTGCCGAAGGGGAAGTACGGGGTGTAGTTGGAGCTGTCGATATGGAAGACGCCGAGCACGATGATCAGCACGACCAGTGCGACCTTGATGCCCACCGCGACGGTTTCGAAGCGGCCGACGCTCTTGATACCGCGCGATAGCAGCCAGGCCGTGCCCAGACAGAACAGCACCGCGAATAGGTCGATGACGTGGCCGTTACCGGTGCCGTGCGCACCCATCATCCAATCGGGCAGTGTGACGTCGATCTGTCCGAGCAGGAATTTGAAGTATCCGGAGACACCGATCGCGACGACCGCCGCCACCGCGACGTATTCGAGCAGCAGATCCCAGCCGATGAACCAGCCCGCGATCTCGCCGAGGGAAACATAGCCGTAGGTGTAGGCGGATCCGGCCTTCGGGACCATCCCCGCGAATTCGGCGTAGCACAGCGCCGCGCAGGCACTGGCGACACCGGCGATCAGGAATGAGATGAGTACCGAGGGACCCGTGACGGAGTGCGCAACCGAACCGGCGAGGGCGAATATGCCCGCGCCGATGATGCCGCCGACGCCGATCGCCGTGAGCTGCCACAGGCCGAGCGACCGCTTCAGCTGCTCGTCGGCGGGTGTCTCCTCCTCGACTTGCCCGAGGGGTTTGCGGCGCAACATCTGGATGCGCAACTCCGCGAGGGACATGGGTCTTCCTTTCATCCTCTGCGATACGCGACGGTGCAGTAGCGCAGATCACATTTTGAGCAGCACTCAGCTAATCCGACCACGAAAGCGCTGTGATCGGCGAATTGGATAAATAAAGTTCGGCGGCCTTGTCCGACTGAACAGACAAGACCGCCGAGCGGAGTGTCAGCGCTGGCTGCCGGGGCGCAGCGAGCGCAGGAAGAACGCCATATTGGCGGGGCGTTCGGCGAGGCGGCGCATGAAGTAGCCGTACCACTGATCGCCATAGGGCACGTAGACCCGGACATGATGCTCCGCCTCGACCAGACGGCGCTGTTCGGCGTCGCGGATGCCGTAGAGCATCTGGAACTCGAAATCGTCGGACTTGCGCGCGGTGGCCGTGGCGAATACGCCGGCGGCCTCGATGAGCGCCGGATCGTGGGTGGCGACCATCGGATAGCCGTCACCCTTCATCAGGATCCGCAGACAATCCAGATAGGACTGGTCGACCTCGGCCTTGCTCTGGTAGGCCACCGACGCGGGTTCGCGATATGCGCCCTTGCACAGGCGAATGCGCGAGCCCGGACCGGAGAACTCCCGGCAGTCGGCCTCGGTGCGCCGCAGATAGGCCTGTAGCACGGTGCCGAGCGAGGGGAAGTCGGCGCGCAGTTCACGCACGATCGACAGCGTCGAATCGGTGGTGGTGTGGTCCTCGGCGTCGATGGTCACCAGTACGCCCGCATCGGCGGCGGCCGTGCAGATCTGATGGGCGTGCGCGCGGGCGATCGCGTGACCGTCCTTGGACAGGGATTGCCCGAGCGCCGAGAGCTTGAGCGAAACCTCCAGCGGCCCGACAGATCCGGTGTCCGAACTGCGCAGCAGCGATAGCAGCGCCAGATAGTGCGACACAGTATTGCGCGCCTGCTCGATATCGGTGGTGTCCTCGCCGAGATAGTCGACGGTGATATAGCGACCGGAATTCAGCAGAGTTTCGACGGCCGCCACCGCATTCGGCTCGGCTGCTCCCGCGACGAAGCGGTCCACCAGCTTCTTGGTGGTCGACATCCGCGTGACGGTGCGCTCGAGCCGCGGCGACCGCGAGGCCGCGAGCATGGCGGGGCGTAGCAGACCGGAGATTGCCATTAGTTCTCCTCGGGTGCCTGGTGCGGATAGGTGTGCTCGGTCGGCGGGACGAAGGTCTCCTTGATGGTGCGGGCCGAGGTCCAGCGCAGCAGGTTCTGCGGTGAGCCCGCCTTGTCATTGGTGCCCGACGCGCGGGATCCGCCGAAGGGCTGCTGACCGACGACCGCGCCGGTGGGTTTGTCATTGATGTAGAAGTTGCCCGCGGCGAACCGCAGCCGCTCGGTCGCCGCGGCAACGGCGGTGCGGTCATCGGCGATGATCGCCCCGGTCAGGCCGTAAGTCGAACCGCCGTCGACCAGTTCGAGCGCTGATTCGAAGGATCCGGCGACGGCATCATCGTAGACGTGGATCGCCAGGATCGGGCCGAAGTATTCGGTGCTGAACGCCGCATCGGTGGGGTCGTCGCCGAGCAGGATGGTCGGGTCGACGAAGTAGCCGACGGTGTCATCGGTATGTCCGCCGGTCGCGATGGTGAGGCCCGGGGTGGCCTTGGCCCTGGCGATGGCGTCGGCATTGCGGTCGAAGGCCCGCTGATCGATGACCGCGCCGCCGAAATGCGCGAAGTCGGTGACATCGCCGTAGCTCAGCGTGCCGACCTTATCGATGAGGTCGCGGCCCATCTTGCTCCACACCGATTTCGGGATGAACGCGCGCGAGGCGGCCGAGCACTTCTGGCCCTGGTAGTCGAAGGCACCGCGGATCAGCGCCGTGGTCAACACATCCGGATCCGCGGAACTGTGCGCCAGCACGAAGTCCTTCCCGCCGGTCTCACCGACCAGTCGCGGATAGGTGTGGTAGTCGCCGATATTCGCCGCGACCGCACGCCACAGATGCTGGAAGGTCCCCGTGGAACCGGTGAAGTGGATGCCGGCCAGCCGCCGGTCGGCCAGCGCGACATCGGAGATCTTCGGTCCCGCGCCGTGCACCATATTGATGACACCGGGCGGCAGGCCCGCGGCCTCCAGCAGTTTCATCGTCCAATAGGCCGCCACCGCCTGGGTGGGCGACGGCTTCCACAGCACCGTATTGCCCATCAGGGCGGGCGCGGTCGGCAGATTGCCGGCGATCGCGGTGAAATTGAACGGAGTGATCGCGTAGATGAAGCCCTCGAGCGGGCGGTATTCGACCCGGTTCCACACACCTGGGGTGGAGATCGGCTGGTCGGCCAGGATCTGCCGGGCGAAGTGCACATTGAAGCGCCAGAAGTCGATCAGTTCGCACGGCGCGTCGATCTCGGCCTGGTACGCCGTCTTGGACTGTCCCAACATGGTCGCGGCGGCAATGGTTTCGCGCCACGGGCCGGACAGCAGATCCGCGGCCCGCAGGAAGATCGCGGCGCGATCCTCGAACGAGAGCGCTCGCCAGCCGGGCGCCGCGGCGGTAGCGGCGGCGATCGCGTCCTCGACATCGCGGGCCTCGGCCGTGGTGAGGGTGCCGAGTACCGCGCCGTGGTTGTGCGGCTGTACGACATCGATGGTCTTGCCCGAGGTGCGCCGATGTTCACCGCCGATGACATGGTGGATCTCGGTCGGTGTGGCGGCGAGTTCGGTCAGCTTCGCCTGCAGACGGGCGCGTTCGGCGCTGCCCGGGGCGAAGCTGCCGACCGGCTCGTTGACCGGCTGGGGCGTGGACACGATGGCGTCCATGAGTCCTCCTTACTGGTATATGAGGGTGAGCCGAAGTCAACACCGCAAAGCTGCCCGCAGAATCGGACAAGCGGACAAAGATGGAATAACCGTATTGGCGAGTCGTATGAAAGTGGGCGGTGGTCGTGGCTAGGAAAGGGGAGCTGGTGGCCGCAGACCTCGACCTGTTCGGACTGGCGCATATGGTGGCCCAGAATGCGGGCGGGATGGTCTCCATCGAGGACCCACAATCGCATGTGCTGGCGTATTCGGCATCGGATCAGACGGCCGACCAGATGCGAGTGCTTTCGATCCTCGGCCGCGAAGGGCCGCGCGACTATCTGCGGGTGCTGCGCGAGTGGGGTGTATTCGATCGGCTGCGCGGGACCGACGAGGTCATCGATGTCCCGGCGCACGAGGAGCTCAATATCAAGCGCCGCCTGGTGGTGAGCATCCGCGCGCACGCCGAGGGGAGTGCGCCGCGGATGCTCGGCTCCATCTGGCTGCAACAGGGGGACCGGCCGTTCAAACCGGATGCCGCGGAAATCCTGCGCGGCGCGTCGGCCATCGCCGCCCGACTCATATCGCGCAGTCTGGATGTGCCGACCGGCGAGGCACTGCTGATCCAGCGGTTGTTCGGTACCGGCGGCGGCGCTGCCGATGTGCCCACCGTCGCCAATGCGTTGAATCTGCCGCTGACCGGTCCGGCCGCGGTGGTCGGATTCGCGCCGTCGCCCGGTGCGAACGCGCCGTCGCCCGCGACGCTCGGCAATATGCTTCGCTTGCGCGCCAGCTCATTTCGCGGCGATTCGGTCACTACCGTGCTCGACGACCGGGTCTATGTGCTGCTGCCGCAGTACCGATCCGCGGAAGCCGTGACCGCATGGACGCGCCAGCTGGTCGAGCAGCTCGAATCCAAGCGCGCGCTCGAATTGCGCGCCGCCATCGCCTGTCCCGTTCCGGATCTGGCCCACGTCGCCGGTGCGCGCGCCGAGGTGGACCGGGTACTCGACAGCACCGCGGCGACCTACCAGAAAAACCGGGTGACCACGCTGGCCGAATCGCGCACCGCGGTGCTGCTCGGCGAAATCCTCGATCTCGTCGGTGACCGGCCGCATCTGCACGATCCGCGCCTGTACAAGCTGCTGGACTACGACCGGAAGCATTCGGCGAATCTGCGCGAGAGCGTCGAGACCTATCTGCGCGAACACGGCGACGTGCGCAATGCCGCGACGGCACTGCAGGTGCATCCGAATACGCTGCGCTACCGGATCCGCCGCGTCGAAGACATCATCGGGATGGACCTCGCCGACCCCGCCGACCGACTGCTGCTCGAACTCCAACTCGCACTGCACCGCAGTCGATCACCCGGCCCGGTGGTGCGCGGCGAGCGATGATTATCCGAGCTCCGGTTCGTCTGATCTGGTGACGCAGTAGTTACCGACCAAGGAGATCCGATGCGGAAAATCACCGCGGGACTGTTCATCGCACTCGACGGCGTCGTCGAGAACCCGCAGGACTGGCACTTCCCGTACTTCAATGACGAGATGGCCACGGCCGTGGACCGTCAGCTCGGTGCGGCGGACACGCTGCTGTTGGGGCGCAAGACCTATGACGGCTTCGCCGCGGCGTGGCCGGAGCGGGAACTCGCTGGCGATGTGGACGCCGAGATGGCCAAGCGGCTCGGCGACGCGCGCAAGATCGTGGTCTCGCATCAGGATCTCACCTTCACCTGGCGCAATTCCGAGGTACTGAAGGGGGATCTGGTAGAAGCCGTCGCGGCACTGAAGAACGAGCCGGGCGAGGCGCCCATCGGTATCAGTGGATCGGTATCCGTCGTCCGCCAGCTGCTCGAGGTCGGCTTACTCGACGAGTTGCATTTGCTGGTGCACCCGATCGCGGTGCGCAAGGGTCTGCGACTGTTCGAGGAGACCGACTCCGCGCTTCCGCTGCAACTGCTTTCCTCCGACACCTTCAAAACCGGTGTCGTGCATCTGGTCTACGCGAAGGCGGCGGCCGAAGGCACCGAAGGGTACGAGTACGCGAAACAGTTCCTGGGCCACGAGGACAGCCAAGCATAGACCACGGCACTATCGTCTGCGTTCATTCCGCATCGAGGACTTTGCTTGCGCGGCGGTAGTTCTCATTGCGCGCCGCAGTTCCATTGCCTGGTCGAGGAAGGGGAGGTACTTCTCCATGGTGGACTTGGGTGTGCCGGGGAACATCTCCCCAGGGGTGGGCGGCGCACCCACTGCCCGCCGTGTTATGGCGTGACGATCGCGAAGTTCGGATCGGGGCGGTCGAAGAGGCCGTTGAGTTTCTGCAGGGCGGCGATATTGCCGTCGACCTTGATCTGGCCCTTGATGATCGCGTCCGCGACACTGCCGCCCGCGAGCATGGCGCTGGCGAATGTGCCGCGGGTCAGCGTGAGGGTGGCGTCAGGGGCGGGCAGACCGTCGTCGGGGGTGCGGGCGTAGTGGATCAGCACGCCATTGCGCAATTCGACGCGCTGCGTGCGGTTTTCGGCATCGGTAAAGCGCCAGTCGGTGGTGGCCTTGACGTCCCAGGCCTTGGGGCCGTTGACGAACAGTGAGATGGCATCGAAGGCCTGGTCGATGGTCAGTGCCGCCAGCATGCCCTGTGCGTTGGCCTTTGTGGGGGTGCCGAACGGTCCGTTGCGCAGTTCGTGGGCGCCGCTGAGGTAGAAGTTGCGCCAGGTGGCGTTTTCCGCGCCGTACGCGAGTTGTTCGAAGACGCTGGCCTGCAGGTGTTTTGCCGTGGTGTTATCCGGATCGGCGAAGATCACGTAGTTCACCAGTTGCGTGGCCCACCGGTAATCGCCGGCGTCATAAGCCTTTTGCGCCTTCTTCAGCACCTCCTTCGCACCGCCCATGGCATCGACGTGTCGCTTGGCCGATTCGACCGGCGGATGTTCCCACAGATGTGCCGGATTGCCGTCGAACCAGCCCATATAGCGCTGGTAGATGGCCTTGACGTTATGGCTGACCGACCCGTAATAGCCATGGGTCGACCACTCCTTCGTGATCCCGGGCGGCAGCTGCAGCATTTCGGCGATCTCACTGCCGACATAGCCCTGGTTCAACAGGCGCAGCGTCTGATCATTGAGGTAGGCGTACAGATCCCGTTGCACCGCAAGGAATTCCACGATCCGGTCGGTGCCCCAGACCGGCCAGTGGTGCGAGGAGAAGACCAGATCGGCATTGCGGCCGTACAGGTTGATCGACTCGGTGAGGTAGCGCGACCACACATGCGGGTCGCGCACCAGCGCGCCGCGCAGCGTGACGATATTGTGCAGCGTGTGGGTGGCGTTCTCGGCCATGCACAGCATGCGGCGGTCCGGAAAATAGAAGTTCATCTCCGATGGCGCCTCGGTGCCCGGCGTCAGCTGGAACACCATGCGCACACCGTCGACGACCTCCTCCTGGCCGGAGTGCGTGATATCGAGGGTCGGGTCGATGAGTGTCGTGGTGCCGGTCGAGGTGGTCTGGCCCAGGCCCGCACCGACCTGCCCCTTGGGGCCGCGGGGGAGGGCCGCGCCGTACATATAGGCCGCACGCCGGGACATCGCGGTGCCCGCGTAAATATTCTCGGCAACCGCGTGCTCGAGGAAGCCGGACGGCGCGAGCACCGGACAGCGCCCCGCCGCGACGTCCTCCCGGGTGGTGACGCCGAGCGCGCCGCCGAAGTGGTCGACATGCGAATGCGAGTAGATGAGACCGGTGACCGGGCGATTGCCGCGATGGGCGCGGTAGAGCGCGAGTCCGGCGGCCGCGGTCTCGGTCGAGATCAGCGGATCGATGACCACTACGCCGGTATTGCCTTCGATCAGCGTCATATTCGACAGGTCGAGACCGCGGATCTGGTAGCAGCCCGGTGCAATTTCGTACAGGCCCTGCTTGACCGTCAGCTGGGATTGCCGCCACAAGCTCGGATTCACCGACAGTGGACAGGGCTCACGCAGGAAAGCGTAGGAGTCGGTGTCCCACACCACCTTTCCGCTGGCGTCCTTGACCACGCCGGGCTCGAGCGAGGCGATCCAGCCGCGGTCGGCGTCCGCGAAATCGGTGGTGTCGGAGAAGGGCAGCGTTGCGGCGACCCGCTTATTGGCATCGGCGATGCGATCGCTCGGATCGGTGGGTGCGGTGGCGGGGTTCACCTCATCGGAGTCGCCGCACGCGGTGAGACCGACGCCGACACCAGCCACCGCGAGTGCCGCCGCTCCGACCCCGAATACTCCGCGGCGCGACACCCGCGGTGTCCGGTTGTCGTCGTCCTGGTGCTCGACCATCGTCTCTCCTGTCCGTCCTCGGCGAGCCCACCGTAACCGCTATTGCAGTGTGACTGCAATAGCGGTTACGGTGGATGCCATACCAGCGGATGTGCTCATGGAGTCGCTGTGATCGGATGCGGATATGAATGAGAGCACTGCGGGCGCCCGACGCAGGCGCAATCCGGAACAGACGCGCGCCGCGATTATCGCCGCGCTGCTCGCGGCGATTCAGGACGGCGAACTCGATCCGACCGGTAGGCGCATTGCGGCCAGGGCCGGGGTCTCCGAGCGCAGCGTCTTCGTGCACTTTCCCGGACGCGACGATCTGTGGGTAGCGGTTGTCGAGGTGCAATCGGAACGGGTCGAGGCATTGATCGCGACGCCGGATCCGCGACTGCCACTGGCCGAACGCATCGACGCGGTGGTGCGCCAGAGCGAGGCGATCTTCGCGCTACAGCGCAATCCCCGGCTGCTCGGGCTGCTCGAATCGCATACCGTGCCCGGTGTGGATGCGCGAATGCGGTTGGCCGACAGTCGTATTCGCGATGCGCTGGCCAGCACGTTCGCATCGGAACTGACCATCGAAGGCGGTATCGACGAGGAACTGCTCGATCTCGTCGACGCCGCCGTCGGCTGGCCGACCCGGCACCACCTCGTCGAACGCCGCGGCCGCTCGCAGGCCGAGGCGTCCGCGGCTATCCGGCGGACCTTGTTCGCGCTACTGGGTTAGGCGTTGGCAGTGGCCTCGGCCTCCGGTTCGGGCGGAGCCTCGACCGTGCGCTTGGGTCCGGTGAACCAGTGCTTGGCCGATACCGCCCACCAGATACCGATCGCGCCGACCACACCGACCAGGGTGATCGGTGCGTAATTGACGGTGTTCCAGGTGAATTCGCTGTTCCACGGGTAGCCGCGGTCGTCGGTCGGCAATATGAACAGCACACTGATCAATACGATCCAGACCAGGGCGATCACACCAACCGGTCGATACCAGTGACCGAGTTGCCAAGGGCCGGTACGGAATCGGCTGCCGTGCAACTGGCGCAGCAGAATCGGGATGCCATAGGCGATATAGAGGCCGATGGTGGCGACCGAGGTGGCCGCCGCGTAGGCGGTCGGCGCATTCACCGCGGGCACCAGCATCGAGGGAATCAACAGCACGAACGAGAAGAACGAGATGAACAGCACGGCGTGCACCGGTACCTTCCGGGCCGAAAGTCGCGACCAGTACGCCGATCCCGGTACCGCGCCGTCGCGGGAGAACGCGAACAGCATGCGCGAGGCCGAGGTGACCGAGGCATAACCGCAGAACAGCTGCGCGATCGCCGCGATGATCAGCAGCAGACCCGACCAGAACGAATTCAGCGAGTTCTCCAGGATATAGATCACCGGATAGCCGCTGTTCTTGTTCGTATCCAATGCATCGTCGAGATTCGGAATGGCGAAGGTGACCGCCATGATGAGCAGATATCCGGCAACGGCGGAGACGATGATGGTATTGATGATGCCCTTGGCCGCCGTGCGCGCGGCGTCGTGGGTCTCCTCCGACATATGCGCCGAGGCGTCATATCCGGTGAAAGTGTATTGCGCGTGCAGCAATCCGAGCAGGAAGCTGAACGCCACGCCACCGAAGCCGACCGCGCTGTTGTCGACGGTCTCGGTGAAGACGAACCCGACGCTCTGATGGTGGCTCGCGCCGAAACCGAGCACGATGACGAAGATCGCCACGCCGCCGACATGCCACCAGGCCGAGATATTGTTGATCACCGCGGACAGATGCGGGCCGATTGCGTTGAGCACGGCATGCAGGATCAGGATCGCGGTGAAGACGAGAAAGATTGCGGTGCGGTCGGTTCCGATATCGATGCCGATGACGTTCAGCACCGCGGTGGTGAAGATCGCCGCGCCGTAATCGATGGCGGCGGTCACCGCGATCTGGCCGATCAGGTTGAACCACCCGGTGAACCAGCCCCAGACCGGACCGCCCAACTCCGACGCCCACCAGTACAGACCGCCGGAAGTCGGGTAGGCCGAGGCCAATTCGGCCATTGCCAGCCCGACGAACAACACCATCACGGAGACCAGCGGCCAGCCCCATGCCATGGTGATCGGACCGCCGTTGGCCAGACCGATGCCATAGCTGGCCAAACCGCCGGTCAGGATCGAGACGATGGTGAAACTGATGGCGAAGTTGGAGAATCCGGACCAGGACCTGGCCAGTTCCTGTTTGTAGCCGAGTTCGGCGAGGCGACGTTCGTCGTCGGATGGTGCGTTGGCTTCGGTCATGATCGCTCCCGGGTGAAAACGCCGCCCTCATACAGCGTTTGCCAGAAACTAAGTGTGAAGTGAGCGCTGGTCAATCGCAGGGAAATATGGAAACCCGGCCGTAATTTCCCCGCAATCGTCCGCCGTCACCGCAATCCCCGGAATCCGTGATAGGCAGGACAGATGAAACCGATGCGCTCCTCCTATGACGTGGTGGTGGTCGGCGGTGGCCATAACGGGTTGGTGGCCGCCGCGTATCTGGCGCGGGCCGGGCGATCGGTGCTGGTGCTGGAGCGGCAGGATCACACCGGTGGGGCCGCGGTCTCGGAGCGGGTGTTCCCGGGGGTCGATGCGCGATTGTCGCGGTATTCGTATCTGGTGAGCCTGCTGCCGCGCCAGATTGTCGCGGAGTTGGGTTTGCGATTCGCGACGCGGCGCAGGCGGATCTCGTCGTATACGCCGGTCGGGGACGGCGGGTTATTGGTCGACACCGCATCCGAGGCTCGAACCAGGGACAGTTTTGTGCAGCTCACCGGATCCGATCGTGATTTCCGGGCATGGCAGCGGTTCTACAGCGCGACCGGTCGGCTCGCGCAACGGGTGTTCCCGACGCTGACCCAGCCATTGCCGTCGCGGTCGTCGCTCGAGCGGGTGGTCGACGATGCCACCACCTGGGCGGCACTGTTCGAGCGGCCGCTGGGGGAGACGGTCGAGTCGAGCTTCACCGATGACACCGTGCGCGGTGTCGTGCTCACCGATGCGCTCATCGGGACCTTCACCCATGCGCACGACTCGAGCCTGCGGCAGAACCGCTGCTTCCTTTACCACGTGATCGGCGGCGGCACCGGCGACTGGGATGTGCCGATCGGCGGTATGGGCGCGCTCACCGATGCACTCGCCGACGCGGCCCGCGCGGCCGGGGCCGAGCTGATCACCGGCAGCGAGGTGACCGAGGTCGAATCCGACGATGTCACGGCGGAAGTGCGCTATCGGGACGGTGCGGTCGGCGCACGGCATGTACTGGTCAATGCGGCACCACACGAACTCACGCGGTTGCTCGGCGTCCCGGGGGAGCCGAAACCCGAAGGCGCGCAACTGAAGGTGAATATGGTGTTGCGGCGGCTACCCCGGCTGCGCGACATCGCGACCGATCCGCGCGAGGCTTTCGCCGGAACATTCCATATCGCCGAATCGTATTCGCAACTGGAACAGGCCTATCGCGAGGCCGCCGCCGGACGGATCCCGTCCGCCCCGCCGTCGGAGATCTACTGTCACACGCTGACCGATCCCTCGATCCTCGCGCCCGACTCCCGCATGCATACCCTCACTCTGTTCGGATTGCACACTCCGGCAAGGCTTTTCGAGTCCGACCCGGAAGCGGCGAAGGCAATGGCGGTGAAAGCCGCACTCGCCCAACTGGATGCGGTACTCGCTGAACCTCTCGTCGACTGCCTCGCCGCGGACGAGTACGGCGCACCCTGTATCGAAGCGAAATCGCCACTCGACCTGGAGCGCGAGGTCGGCCTGCCCGGCGGCCACATCTTCCACCGAGACCTGGCCTTCCCGTACCGCACCGACGAAGCCGATACCCCTGCGGCTCGCTGGGGCGTGGCGACCGATGTGCCGAATGTCTTCCTCTGCGGTGCCGGCGCGGTACGCGGCGGCGGAGTCAGCGGTATCCCCGGTCACAACGCTGCCATGGCGGTCCTCGAAACGCGCTGACTACGTCGGCCCGGGGAGTGTGCTGTCTGCGTCCACTGTGTGCGGCATGAAGGACACCATCGCCATGGGCGCCACCATCGGCACCCTGGTCGGCGGCGCCGTCGGCTGCGTCCTGCGGCGGGCACTTCGCGACCATTAACCAGCCGTTGACCCCGGTGAAGTAGCGCGGGAAGACCCGGCACGTGGTGCCGGGGAACTCCGCTCCGGCTCGGATGCCGGGCCTGAGCGGGGTTCGAAACTGCAGCTGGAATCCTCTATTTGCAGACATCAAATTCGGGGGTTTCATTTTCATAACATTTGCTGCAAGATTGCGCCAGTGCCGCTGGATCGTGTGAGTGGCCCGATGATGAGGAAAAGCAAATGAAGATGACGAATTTCGCCGTGGTGGCCACTATGTTGACCACGGCGCTCGGAGTTGCCGGCGGTACCGCCGGTGCTGCTCCGAATACCGACGATGTAGTGAACTACACGGCGAATACGACCGCAGAGTCCACCGTGATCCACACCGATGCCGGATCACTGGATGTGGACAACGGCGTATTCAAGATCAAGGCGGCCAACGGTACAACGCTCGCGGGCACCGAATTATCCTTCCGGGTAGACGATTTCGTGTTCCCGATTGCCGCAGACTTGCACGACCGGACCGCAGTGCTGACGCCGCAGTTCGACTTGGCGCGCGCGGTATACCAGCCGGTGGCGCTGCCGTATGAGGACACCGCGCCATGGAAGACACCCTACGACCGGGAACAGGCCGCCTGGAACCGGCTGGCCTCCACCATCAGCGCAGGTGCCACGATCGGCACCCTTGTCGGCGGCATCGCCGGTGGTGCCGTGGGCTGCCTGCTCGGGGGCATCGTCGGCGCGACGGTGGCGGCGGCGACGATTGTGGGTTTGTTCGGTCCGTTCATACCCGCAGCGGCGGTCGGCTGCCTGGGCGGGATCGTGGCCGTCGGCGCGTTGGGCACCTTGGCGGGACAGCTTTTGGTGACCGCCCCGGTTGCGATACTGGCGGCCGTGCAGTACTTCACCACAATCAACCAGCCGTTCAACGCACCGAAGTAGTTTCGGCACAATGGCGGCGCCCGGATAGCCACCGGGCACCTTGCTCCAGAGCGGGCACCCCGTACGCGGGGTGCCCGCTCTGCTGATTGCCCAGCCGAGGGTTCGCAGGAATTCAGGAAACAGTGGTCGAGGAAATAGCGGTCGATCGACTGGCCACGATGCCCACTGATCACTCGTTGGACTCCGACCGGGCTAGCATGCTCAGGCTGTTCCAGAAACTCTGGAAGCAGAAGAGGATAGCGATGAACTTCGAAACCAAGTGTGTTCCGCGGATCGCCCTACTCTCCGCAATGGCCGGTGCCGCAATGCTGATCGGTGCTGGCACCGCCGCCGCCGATGACTGGCCCTCGGGCGGCGGCGCATTCGAGGTGTACGAGACCAAGAATTTCGCGGTCCGATCCGACCCCGACTACTGGAACCCCCTTTCCGACCGAAACCGCCTGACCTCCCCCTACAGCACCAACACCCGCATCGTATGCACCAGCTTCCATGGCGTACAACAGGATTGCTGGCAAGCCGACCCCGACGGCAACCCCCACAAACTCACCATCGCCCCCCTGGACGTCCCCTACGCCGGCTCCAGCGGAACCGGCCACTTCGCCCCCAAACACTACATCTACCCAAACTAAACCCCAGCCCTAGTCGCGAGAATGCGCTGATGCAGGTTGCTCTCGACGTGTACGTGCATCAGCGCATGGTGATCGACCGTCCAACGGGGGATTTGTGCGGGTGAATTGGGTTTGTTGGTAAGGGGTTCGGGGGGTGGTTTTGGGGGGACTGATCGGTAGTTGAGGAGTTCGTGCTGTGGAGTTGCGGCAGTTGCGTTATTTCGTCACTGTGGCTGAGGAATTGCACTTCGGGCGGGCGGCTGAGCGGCTGCATATTGCCCAGCCTGCGGTGAGTCAGCAGGTGCGGCGGCTGGAGCGGGAGTTGAAGGTCCAGTTGCTGGATCGGTCACCGCGGCGGGTGCGGCTGACGGAGGCTGGGGTGCGGTTTCTGCCCGCGGCGAGGAGCGTGCTGAGCGCGGCCGATCAGGCTCGGGCATCGGTGGCCGATCTGGCCGGTGCGCGGGCGGAGGTATTCCGGCTGGGCACGGTGACCGGGCTGGGTGCGCGGCTGGACACCATCCTGGATGCCTTTGCCGAGCGCCTTCCACAGGTGCGGATCGAATTGGTCACCCTGCCGGTGCGTGAGCGATTGGCGCAGGTGGCCGACGGTCGACTCGATGCCGCCTTCGTGCGCTCGCCCGCCATCGAGGACACCGCCGACCTGGAGTATCTGCACGCGTGGGACGACCAGCTCGTCGCGGCTCTGCCCGCCCGGCACCCGCTGGCGGCGCAGGAGACGGTGCGATTGGCCGATTTGGCGTCGGTGCCACTCCGGATGACCGAGCGGCGCAATCATCCGGCGCTGGTGGATCTGGTGCTGATGTCTTGTCAGCGTGCAGGTTTCGAGCCGGTGCCGGCGCCGACCGCGACCACCCTGCAGGACAATTTGGCCGCGATCGGCACCGCCGTGGCCATGTGGACAGTGATCTACGCCGCCAACGCCGACCAGGTGCACAACCCCCGGGTGGTCTTCCGGCCGTTCGCGGACGGTGGCATGAGCCTGCCGATCGCCGTGGCCCTGCGTGCGGGAACCGATGCCCCCGGTTCGGCGCTACTTCGGACGCTCGTACCGGCGGAAAGCGCGCAGTACCTCGAACAATAAGGACTCGTTATCGCTGTGCGAACGAACTGACCCTTGGTCGATGATCTTCGATCGGGTGAACTGATGACAGGCCGCAGAACCGGGCGGGAACCCACAGTGGAAAGCCCGGATGTGGTCTGTCCCAACCCATTTCAGTGAGGAGAGTCAGTCATGCCCATTGTCACCGTGCAGCAGGGCCCGCGCACCGTCGAACTCAAGCGGGATCTGGTCCGCCGGATCACCGATGCCTTCGTCGACGCCTACCGGATTCCCGCCGAGACCGTGCAGGTCTGGATCCACGAGACGCCCGCCGACAGCTGGGGTGCGGCCGGGCAGTTGACCGCCGATAAGAAATAGCCGACCGAGGGACGCCGATGCCCGGCCGATACCGTCGCGGTTATGCAGATGAAGCATGAACGTCGGTGGCGGTTGCCGGTCGGGCCGACGGTGCTGGTCTTGCTGTCGGCCGGAGCGGGTGCGACGGATGGGTTGGTATTCACCGAACTGGGCAACGTGTTCGCCAGCGTGTTGACCGGCAATCTGGTGTTGCTCGGTGCGGCCCTCGGTATATCCGGCATCGAGTTGACGCCGCCGCTGGTGGTTCTCGTCAGCTATTTCGTCGGTGTCGCGGCGGCGGCGCGCTGGTGTCGCGCCATGCCTGCGGGGCCGCTGCGCATCGCACGTCTGCGTCACTGTCTCGCGGGCGAGGCGGTATTGATGGTCGTGCTAGCCGCGGTTGCCGTATTCGCCGGTGCCGTCGGTGTCGTTCGCCTGCTGCTGCTCGGTGCGGCCGCGCTGGCGATGGGTGTCCAGTCGGCCGCTGTCCTCATTATTGATCGCCGATCGCCCACGACCTACATGACCAGCACCTTCACCGGTCTCGTCAGTGATCTTGTCGCCGCCCGCCGCATCGAACCGCTCGCCGTCGCCCGTATTGCCGCCGTGGTACTCGGCGCCGCCGTCGCAGTGGCACTCTATTCCGTAAGTGCCCATTGGGGTTTCGTCATTCCCGCCGCGTTGATCGCAGCCGCGGCCGGTCTCGCCTATACCCACTGGTGGCTCGAGGGCGCGCTATCGGCCATATCGACATCGGACGAATAGTCACGCCGCGTCGATGCCGGAGCTCGGCGACGGCAGGCTGAATCACTGGCTCGGATTCGATTCGGGCGAATCCGGTCCGAGTTGCTTATGCCGGAATCGGATTTGCTGTTGTACGAATAGGACCCGGTCCCTGGTAGTGCGGGTGTCCGGATGATCCGAACCGAGGATGCGCTCTTGGTCGGCGAGTAGTTGCTCGTTCTCGGTGAGGGCCTGCTGCATGTCCCGGCCGCCGCGATTGGCCGCGATATTGCTTCGGGTGGTGAGCGTATCGACGTGGTCGGGCCCCAGAATGCGCTCACGGTCGATGGCTACCTGCTCGAATTCGGCAATGGCACGGTCGAGGTCGCCGGACTTGCCGAGCCAGTATGCGATGCTGTGGCGGGTCTGCAGGGTGCTGGGGTCGTCGGGGCCGACGACGCGTAAATGGTCGGCCAGGAGGCGCTCGAGTTCGGAGATTGCTCTTTCGGGTGCGATGGCCAGCCCCTCGTGCGCGAGCAGGAAGAAGTCCTCATCGGCGGTTGCCACGCCGTGCCCGACGAAGCCGAACAACAGGGTCGCCTGCTGCTCCGAAGCGGCGGCGAAGGCATCGTTCACTGCCTCGGTCAACTCGTCTGCAGTTGGATCCAGTACCGGCCCCAGCTGCGCGGTGGCAGGTTGCCAGCCGCCCGCGGCGCTGAGATTCGCGTAGAGTTCGGTGGCCAGCTCGCCCGGAAAGCCGAGTCGGGGCAGCGCGGCGCACTCGGACCCCACAATCAGCGCCAACCTGCCACCCATAGACGAAAACATAGCGGAGCCGGGCGAAACCGTCGGCGCGTCTGCGGCTAGGGAACGCTGACGGTTTCGTCGCAGCTGTCGGGTGGGTCGACCAGTCCGCATTCGACCGGTGCACGGGTCGGGTGGTAGTCGGCCGGAACGCCGCCGGACCGGATGATGCCGCGGTAGACGTCGACCGCCTCCGTGGGTTGGCGGGTCAGGGTGGGGTCGGTCCGCACATCGACGGTGTAGAGGCCGAAACGCGGTGTGTAGCTTCCCCATTCGTAGTTGTCGGTGAGGCTCCAATAGTTGTAGCCGATGACATTGATGCCGTCGGCCTTGGCGCGCTGCAGCCAGTAGACGGTGTCGCGGAGGTGGTCGGAGCGGGTGTAGCCGTCGGTGCGCGGCTTACCGTCCTCGGTGGGCATGCCGTTCTCCACGACATACAGTGGGCGATCGGGAAATAGCTTCGCGTAGTGACGCAATGCGTAGTAGATGCCCTCGGTGTGAATGGGCAGTTCCCAGATCGGCGGACCCTCGTTCGAACCGCCCTGCACCGCTTTGCTGGTTTCCGGCACCGGCGCGAAATAGTAGTCGACGCCGATGAAGTCGAGCTTATCCGCGATCCGATCCACAATCGGCTGATTCACCTCGGTCTCGGCACCCGCGACATAGCCGAGATTGCTCGTCACCTGCGCGTCGGGCATGCTTTTATGAATGGTGTCATAAATCACGTTGTGCGCCTGGGCAATTCGGTCCAACATCGCGGGCGCCTCATCGGGGGTGATCGCGCCGATGCGCAACTCCGTGCCGATATAGGCGGCCGGCTCGTTGAAGGTGACCCACAGTGGATTGCGAGAGGTATAGCGGTTCACCACTTTTCGCATATTGGCCAGCCAATCCTCGACCATGCCCGGATTGCGCCAGCCGCCGCGATCGGCGGCCCAGCCGGGATACACCCAGTGATCCAGGGTGAGCATCGGCCGCATACCGGCGGCGAGAATGCGCGCGATCACATTGTCGTAGAAGCCGAATGCCGCCTCGTCCCAGGTATCGGGTTGCGGCTGCACGCGCGCCCATTCGATGCCGATCCGGTACACCCGCACCCCGAGGCGGGCGGCCAGGTTGATATCGGAGATATAGCGCCGGTAGAAGTCGACCGAATTCTCGTAGTCGTCCCCGGCCTTGCCGGAATCGATGTAGCGGGTCCAATTGCTGTCCGGCGCGTGGCCCTCGGATTGGAAGCCGGATGATGCTACGCCCCAGAGGAATTCGCGGCTGAACGGTGCGATGGTGGCGTGTGCGCTCGGCATGGCGACACCGGGCAGCAGCAGTGCGGTCGCGATCATGGCGAGTGCGACGAGGGCACGTCGGCGCATCGGTGTTCGCATCGAGCTCCTGTCCCCATCCGGCACTGTTCGGTCGTGCGTCACCGGCGCAGCGCCGCGCCGGCCGATGATCTGCCAGCGTAACCATCGGGTAGCTGAATCTTGGGCTGTGCGCCGGTGTGTCGCGAATGCTGCCGGAAGTGCCTTGAAAAGGCGGACGAGACGTGGCATCACAATGATTGCTCCCTGTTCGCGTACGGACAGGGCTGATCCTCAGCTCACCCGCCCACCGATGCGCCGGGTGAGATCGTCTGCGGTGTTGCGCACCTGGGCGGCGAGATCGGCCCAGTCGGCGGCGCAGGGAATCCGCTCGCAGTGGTGTCGCAATGTCACGCTGATCGCCGCGATCGGCCGATGGTCGTGATCAAAGGCCGGATAGGCGACCGAGGCGAATCCGGCGGTGACATGGCCGTCCTCGCTCGCCCAGCCGCGACGGCGCTCGGCGGCCAGAATGCCGCGCAGCGCGGCGAGGCTGGTCGGCCCGCGGTCGGTGCGGCGCACGAAGGCCGCCGCCGACGGGAACAGCGCCCGTACATGGGCGGCGGGCAGATGCGCCAGGATCGCCCGGCCCGATGCGGTGAGCTGCGCGGGCAACCGCACGCCGACATCGGTGACCAGCGTCTCCGGGCGCGGCGGGCGTTCCTTGATCAGATACAGCAATTCGTTACCGTGCAGGACTCCGAGGTGTGCATTGTGCCCGACCCGCCCAGCCAGCTCGCGCAGCAACGGTCCGGCCACCCGCTCCAGTGGATCGTGGCGCAGATAGGCCGAACCCAGTTCGAAGGCGGCAATGCCGAGGCCGTAGCGCCGCTCGGCGGGCAGCCGGGTGACGAAGCGAGCCTCCTCCAACTCCGTGAGCAGGTGATATGTGGTGGAACGAGGGATGTTGAGCTCGCGCGCGATGGTGGTTGCGGCGATCGGCCCCGCCCTGGTCGCCATCAGCTGCAGCACGGCGAGGCCGCGCCGAAGTGCCGGTATATCGCTGCTCGTTCCCATGTCTCTTCCTGCGATTGTCTCGGATACCAGACAGAACCTGGCCCAGCCTCATTCTCCACCCGCCTTCGTGGTTGTGGAATGGGCCTATGCCGGAAACCACGCAGTTACCGCCCGTGGAGTTGGACGGGCCGCTGACCGTCGAACGCATCGTGGCCGTCGCCCGCCGCGGCGCCGGGGTGCGATTCAGCGCGGCCGCCGAGAAGCGGCTGACCGACGCGCGCGAGCATGTCGACGCGCTGGCGGCGGGGACGGTCCCGACCTACGGCGTGTCCACCGGCTTCGGCGCGCTGGCCACCCGGCATATACCACCGGAGAGCCGGGCCGCGCTACAGCGGTCGCTGATCCGCTCGCATGCCGCTGGCGCGGGTGCGGCGGTCGAGACCGAGGTGGTGCGCGCCATGATGGTGTTGCGGCTGCGCACGCTGGCCACCGGACATACCGGGGTGCGTCCGGAGACGGCACTCACATTGGCCGCGTTGATCAATGCGGGCATTACGCCGGTGGTGCACGAATTCGGCTCGCTCGGCTGCTCCGGTGATCTCGCGCCATTGGCGGCGGTCGCGCTGGCGCTGATGGGGGAGGGGGAGGTCACCGACTCGTCCGGCAACCTGGTATCGGCGGCAGATGCGTTGCGCGCCAAGGGGATCGAACCATTGACACTCGCCGAGAAGGAGGGCCTCGCGCTCACCAATGGCACCGACGGCATGCTCGGCATGCTGGCGCTGGCGATCAACGATCTGGGGGAGCTGTTCGACGTCGCCGATATTACCGCCGCCATGAGCGTGGAGGCACTGCTCGGCACCGACCGGGTCTTCGCCGACGATCTGCAGGCGCTGCGTCCACATCCGGGACAGGCACTCTCGGCGCGGCGCATGGCGGCCGCGCTGGCGGGCTCGGATATCGTTGCCAGCCACCGCGGTCCGGACTGCAACCGGGTGCAGGACGCGTATTCGCTGCGCTGTGCACCGCAGGTGCACGGTGCCGCCCGCGACACCCTCGCCCATGCCCGAACGGTCGCCGATCGGGAAATGGACTCGGCGATCGACAATCCCGTGGTGCTCGCCGATGGCAGGCTCGAGTCCAATGGCAACTTCCATGGTGCGCCGGTGGCGTATGTCCTCGATTTCCTCGCCATTCCGGTCGCCGATGTTGCGAGCATGGCCGAGCGCCGCACCGACCGAATGCTGGATGTCGCGCGCTCACACGGCCTGCCGGCCTTCCTCGCCGCCGATCCGGGTGTCGATTCGGGCCATATGATCGCCCAGTACACGCAGGCAGGCATTGTCAGCGAGCTCAAACGCCTCGCCATGCCCGCCTCGGTGGATTCGATTCCGAGCAGCGCGATGCAGGAAGACCATGTGTCGATGGGCTGGTCGGCCGCCCGCAAACTGCGCCGGGCCGTGCACGGGCTGAGTACCGTGCTCGCCATCGAATACCTCACGGCGGCAAGGGCATTGGATTTGCGGGCCCCGCTGCGGCCCGGTCCGGCCACCGCGGCGGCCCTTGCGCTGCTGCGCACCAGGGTCGACGGTCCGGGACCGGACCGGCACCTGGCACCGGAGATCGCCGCCGCGGCCGAACTCATCCGCTCCGGCGAGCTGCTGGCCGCCGTCGCGCCACACCTCGGCTCCTGACGGGCCATTCGCTGATATGGAGGGAATTTGATGACACGAACGATTCGGGCGGCACGTGGGTCGCGGCTGACGGCCAAGAATTGGCAGGCCGAGGCCGCCATGCGGATGCTGCACAACAACCTCGATCCGGAAGTGGCGGAGCGGCCGCAGGATCTGGTGGTGTACGGCGGTACCGGTAAGGCCGCGCGCGATTGGGCCAGCTTCGACGCGATCACGCGCACGCTCACCACGCTCGATGCCGATGAGACCCTGTTGGTGCAGTCGGGTAAGCCGGTCGGGGTATTCCGGACACACGAGTGGGCGCCGCGCGTACTGATCGCCAATTCGAATCTTGTCGGCGATTGGGCGAATTGGCCGGAGTTCCGCAGGCTGGAATCGCTCGGGCTCACCATGTACGGGCAGATGACCGCCGGGTCGTGGATCTACATCGGCACCCAGGGCATCCTGCAGGGCACCTACGAGACGTTCGCGGCGGTGGCGGATAAGCGCTTCGGCGGCACCCTCGCCGGAACCCTCACCCTGACCGCGGGATTGGGTGGTATGGGCGGTGCGCAGCCGTTGGCCGTCACCATGAACGGCGGGGTGGCGCTGGTCGTCGAATGTGATCCGGCGCGCGCCGAGCGCCGGGTGCACGACCGCTACCTCGATGAGATCGCCACCGATTTCGACGATGCCGTACGTCGGGTCTCGAAGGCGCGCAAGGAACGAAAGGCGCTGTCGGTCGGGCTGATCGGCAATGCGTCCGAGGTCCTTCCGCGACTGCTCGCGGCCGGTGTCGAGGTCGATATCGTCACCGACCAGACCTCCGCGCACGATCCGCTGGCGTATCTTCCGCGCGGGGTCGAGCTCGCGGACTGGGCCGACTACGCGGCCAAGAAGCCCGACGAATTCACCGACCGCGCCCGCGAATCCATGGCCGAGCACGTCGATGCCATGCTCGGCTTCCTCGACCGGGGTGCCGAGGTCTTCGACTACGGCAATTCGCTGCGGGGGGAGGCCGAACTCGGTGGCTGCGAGCGGGCCTTCGACTTCCCCGGATTCGTACCGGCCTACATTCGGCCACTGTTCTGCGAAGGCAAGGGGCCATTCCGCTGGGCGGCGCTGTCCGGCGATCCGGCCGATATCGCCGCAACCGACCGCGCGATGCTGGAACTGTTCCCCGAGAACGAATCTCTGCACCGCTGGATCACCCTGGCCGGGGAACGCGTTGCCTTCCAAGGACTTCCGTCCCGCATCTGCTGGCTCGGCTACGGCGAGCGGCATCTGGCCGGTCTGCGCTTCAACGAGATGGTCGCCAGCGGTGAACTGACGGCGCCGGTGGTCATCGGCCGTGACCACCTCGACTCCGGCAGCGTCGCATCGCCGTATCGCGAAACCGAGGCAATGGCCGATGGCTCCGATGCCATCGCCGACTGGCCGCTGCTCAACGCGATGGTCAATACCGCCTCCGGCGCGAGCTGGGTCTCGATCCACCATGGCGGCGGCGTCGGCATGGGCCGCTCCATCCACGCCGGACAGGTCTGCGTCGCCGACGGAACGGCATTGGCCGGACAGAAGATCGAGCGCGTGCTCACCAACGATCCCGGTATGGGTGTGATTCGGCATGTGGACGCCGGTTACGACCGCGCCAACGCGGTCGCCGAGGAGCGCGGCGTGCGAATCCCCATGCGGGAGAACCGGTGACGGCGGCCGGCGGCGGTGCGAACGGCCTGCTCACCGAAATTGCCGATGTGGGCCGGGATTCGCGACGCGGCGGGTACTCCCGGCACGTCTACGACCGCGCCGAGCTGCAATTGCGGGACTGGTTCACCGAGCAGGCGGCCCGGCGCGGCCTGGATGTGACCACCGACCGCAACGGCAACATCTGGGCATGGTGGGGGGCTCCAGGTGCCGGTGCGGTGGTCACCGGAAGCCATCTGGACTCGGTGCCCGGCGGGGGTGCGTTCGACGGCCCGCTCGGCGTGACGAGCGCTCTCGCCGCCGTGGATATCCTGCGCGCCAAGGGTTTCGCGCCCGCGAAACCGCTCGCGCTATTGGTTTTCGCGGAGGAGGAGGGCGGGCGCTTCGGGGTGCCGTGCCTGGGTTCCAGGCTGCTCACCGGTGCCATCGATGCCGACCGCGCCCGCGGACTGCGCGACGCCGCCGGGATCACCTTCGCCGAGGCCGCGGCCGAGGCGGGGCATGATCCGCGGCGATTCGGCGCGGATCCCGATGCGCTGGCGAATATCGGCTGCTTCGTCGAACTGCATGTCGAACAGGGGCGCGGGCTGATCGACCTGGACAGTCCGGTCGCCACCGGCAGCAGCATCATCGCGCACGGCCGCTACCGGTTCTCCTTCACCGGACAGGGCAATCACGCGGGTGCGACCCGTATGCCCGATCGGCACGATCCGATGTTGCCCGCGGCCGCGGTGATCGCGGCCGCCCGCCGTGTTGCCGCGGCCACCGACGATGCCAGGGCCACCGTCGGCAAACTGATACCGACACCGGGTGGCACGAATGTCATTGCCTCGACGGTGGATCTCTGGCTGGACGCGCGCGTTGCCGGAGAGGGACGCACGGCCGCGCTGGTCGAGGATATTGCCGGATTCGCCCGGGAGGCCGCGGCCGCCGAGGGATGCGAGGTCACGGTGACCGAGGAATCGTATTCCGACGATGTCGTTTTCGACGACGCGCTGCGCGGCCGCATGGACGGCGTGCTCGGCGGTGTCCCCGCACTGCCCACCGGTGCCGGGCACGATGCGGGCATTCTGGCGGCACACGTGCCGTCGGGCATGCTCTACGTGCGCAATCCGACCGGGATCAGCCACGCGCCGCAGGAGCACTCCGAACCCGCGGACGTGGATTTCGGCGCAGTGAGCCTCGCTCGCGTGCTCGAGGACTTGGCGACATGAGCGTGGAGTGCGGGGTGCGCATGCCCGGGGATCTGGATGTTCGCGTGAACCCGATGTGCGGGGATTCGATCCGATGAGCGTGCACTGGGCCGAATTCGCCTGGCTGCCGGATGGATTGGCGGAACGGGTGACGATCGAGGTTGCCGGATCGTCGATCCGCTCGGTGGTACCGGGGACCGAGCCGAGCGGAAAGGTGTTGCGCGGGCTGACCGTTCCCGGCTTTGCGAATGCGCATTCGCATGCCTTCCATCGCGCGCTGCGCGGCCGTACCCACCACGACCGCGGCTCGTTCTGGACCTGGCGGGAACGGATGTACGCCATCGCGGACCGGCTCGATCCGGATTCCTACTACCGCCTCGCGCGCGGGGTATACGCGGAGATGGTGCTCGCCGGATACACCAGCGTCGGTGAATTCCACTACCTGCACCACGCGCCGGGCGGGATGCCGTACCGCGATCCGAATGCCATGAGTACCGCACTGGCCGCGGCCGCCGAGGACGCCGGAATCCGGCTCACCCTGCTCGACACCTGTTATCTCACCGGTGGATTCGGCCGAATGCCGGACGAACACCAGCGCCGCTTCAGTGACGGTGACGCGACAGCATGGGCCGAGCGCGCCGCTGCGTTCAAACCCGAATCGGAACTGGTGCGCACCGGTGTGGCCGCGCATTCGGTGCGTGCGGTGCCGCCGCAGGCGCTGGCGGTGGTCGCCGAACAGGCCGACGGCCGGCCGGTGCACGTCCACCTGTCCGAACAGCCCGCGGAGAACAGCGATTGCCTTGCCGCACATGGGCGGACGCCGACCGCATTGCTCTCCGAGGCCGGGTTGCTCGGGCCGGATACGGTGGCCGTGCACGCCACGCACATGAGCGCCGCCGATATCGGTCTGCTCGCCGCGGCACGGGCGCGGGCCTGCTTCTGCCCGACCACCGAGCGTGATCTCGGCGACGGCATCGGACCGGCCCGCGAACTCCTCGATGCCGGAGTTCGGCTATGTCTCGGCAGTGACAGTCATGCCGTCGTCGACGGCTTCGAGGAATGGCGTGCGCTGGAATTGAACGAGCGCCTTGCCGCCCGCGTGCGCGGACGCTTCGATATGGCGCAGTTGTTCACCGCGGCAACCGATCACGCGTCGATCGGCTGGCCGGAGGTCGGACGCATCGAGGCCGGTGCCGCGGCCGATCTGGTCACCGTCGAGCTCGACTCCATCCGAACCGCGGGCGCCGAACCGGCCGCCGCACTGTTCGCGGCCACGGCAAGCGATATCCGCGAGGTACTGGTTGCCGGGCGAGAGGTGGTCTCGAACGGCCGCCATCTGCTGATGGCGCAACCCGAAATCACGCTGCGCGACGAGATTCGGGCCTTGTATGCACCGTGAGGTCATTGTCCACCGACGGAAGGGAAGCCGTGTCCACCCTCATCACGGGAATCGGTGAGCTCACCACCAACACATCGGACGGGCCGCTGCACAATGCCGCCGTGGTGATCGACGGTGCGCGCTTCGGCTGGATCGGTCCGGCCGCCGCCGCGCCCGCCGCCGATCGCAAGGTCGATATCGGCGGCCGCGCGGCGCTGCCCGGCTGGGTGGACAGTCACACCCATCTGGTCTTCGCCGGTGACCGCACCGCCGAATTCGAGGCGCGAATGGCCGGTCAGCCCTATCGGGCCGGTGGCATCGCGACCACCGTCGCCGCCACCAGAAGTGCCTCGGACGAACAGCTTTCGGCCAATCTGCGGCGGCATATCGCCGAGGCCTACCGGCAGGGCACGACGTGTCTGGAGACCAAGACCGGATACGGCCTGAGTGTGCTCGATGAGGAGCGCGCTGCCCGCATCGCCGCTGCCACCGTCGATGAGGTGACCTATCTCGGTGCGCATCTGGTACCGCCCGATACCGATGCGCGATCCTATGTCGACCTGGTCTGCGGCCCCATGCTGGATGCGGTCGCGCCACATGTGCGCTGGGCCGATGTCTTCTGTGAGACAGGAGCTTTCGACGAGGATCAGTCCGATCGCGTGCTGCGCGCAGCTGCCGCACGCGGTCTCGGACTGCGCGTCCACGGCAACCAGTTGGGCACCGGCCCCGGCGTGCAGTTGGCGGTCCGCCACGGTGCCGCCAGCGTCGACCACTGCACCCACCTCACCGATGCCGATATCGAGGCCCTGGCCGCCTCGGACACCGTCGCCACCGTGCTGCCCGCCTGCGACCTGTCCACCCGCCAGCCGCTCGCCCCGGCCCGCGCACTGCTCGACGCGGGCGCGACCGTCGCCCTTGCCACCAATGCCAATCCGGGCAGCTCCTACACCACCTCGATGGCCTACTGTGTGGCCACCGCTGTACTCCAAATGGGTCTGTCGGTGGCCGAAGCGGTATACGCGGCAACCGCGGCGGGCGCGAAGGCCCTGCGCCGCAATGATGTCGGTGTCATCGAGGTCGGTGCGCGCGCCGATCTCCAGGTGCTCGATGCGCCATCGGCCACACACCTGGCCTACCGGCCCGGCGTCCCGCTGACCATCGCGGTGTGGCGGCTCGGCGCGCGCGTTCCGGTTGCTGTTGCCGAATTATCGAATACCGCAGGGTGATTCGCCTACCGCAGAGTGCTCGGACCTACGGTGTTCCATCCAATGACCGCAGTGCCGAATCCACGAGCGTGCTCGCGGTGTGGGCGCACACATCCACGGCCGCATCGGGCGCGAGTCCGCGCACATCGATCAGCACGATGAACGCCTCCCAGCCGACCACCACGGCAAGGCTCGAAACGAGATCGTCGAACTGCCGCTGGGAGATCCGCTCACGCACTGGTTCGAGCGCCCACTCGATCCAGCGCACCCGGCGCAGTCCGGGGCGCGGTGCGTCCGCTGCTGGCGGGTCGGCGGACAGCTTCACCAGCCGCCGACCCATCGGCAGTAGTTCGGTGATCTCGGCTCCCATCGCCCGCACCAGTTCGGCGATGCGCACGCGCGGGTCCGCGGAGTGGATATGTGCCAGCGCCGCATCGGTATTCGCGCTGAGCAGCCCGATGGTCGCAGCGAGCATCAGCTGGTCGAGGGTGGGGAAGTGCAGGTAGACGGTGCGCCGGGAGACCTCCGCCGCGGCGGCGATGTCATTGACCGACGGTTCGATGCCGCGGTGCAACAGGGTCATGGAGGCGTCGACGATGGCCTTGCGGGTGCGTCGGCGTTGGGCGACGCGGCCCGAGGTGAGTTGGGTGGCTTCGTCGACCTGAACGCTGAGCCGAGTGGTATTGCTGAGCTGAGTGGTGTTGCTGAGTTGGGAATCGCTGAGCTGGGCGGAATCGCTGACACGGGCTCGGTGCTCGGTCATTCGAGGATGGTCCTCCATTGTCATCTCGACAGGGCGCATCGTCATCTTGACGGGGTGCGCGCGGCCAAACCTATACTAGGTTGCACTTATTGCACTGGAGTGCATTTAGGTTCGGGAGGAACTAAATGACTATCGGGGATCTCGGATTTGCGCTGCCCGCATTCGCCGTGGGCACCGGTTCGCTACCGGAGCGGGAGCAGGTGTTATGAGCCGCCGGGCGGCGCGGGAACCGGGCTGCGATACCCACGATATGGTGCTGGTGCACCGGGTCTTCCGTCGCGAATTCCGTTTGCTGGCAGACATTGTCGAGGTCACCTCGCCCAATGATGTCGAGCAGGTGGCGCGGATCAGTGAACACGCTCGCGAGATGCTCACCGCCCTGCAACAGCACCATGGTTCCGAGGATGAGCTGGTATGGCCGAGATTGCTTTCGGCGCAGGTGGATTCGGCGCTGGTCGAATGTATGGCAGCCCAGCACCATGAGATCGACACGGTAATGCGGCGCGTCGATGCCGAACTGGCCGAATGGGAACACCAGGGCGGGACGGAAACGGTGGATCTACTGGTCGACGACCTGCGCCGACTCAATGAGGTGCTGACCGAACATCTTCGCCTGGAAGAGGATTCGGTACTGCCGGTCGTGGCCGAGACATTGACCGAGTCGCAATGGGCCGAACTCGGCAGGCGCGGTCTGGCTTCTCTGCCGCTGCGGCGGGCTCCGATCTTCCTCGGTCATATCGCCGAAGAGGCCGACGAGCGCGAATGGGCGGAATTCCGGAGCCGCGTCCCGGTCCCGATCCGGCTGCTGTACCGCCTGTTCGGCCGTCGCGGCCATGCCAGGGAGACTGCACTGCTGCGCCGCGATCTGGACTCGGTCGGAGAGGTTGTGAAATAGCGCCGCTCACCGTGCGGGGAAGCGGATGATGCGATCATCACCGGCACGGACGTCACCGCGGCCGTCCGTGTTGGAGGTGGTCAACCACAGGGCGCCATCGGGGGCGATCGCCACCGTGCGCAGGCGACCGAGGTCGGGTATGCGGGCCTGTGGCGTGCCGAGTGTGCCGTCGTGCAGGGGGACCGTCCACAGTCGTTCGCCACGCAGCGCCGCGACGTAGAGGGTGTCACCGGCGATGGCGATGCCCGATGGCGATGCTTCGGCGGGCTTCCAAACGATCTGGGGGTCGGTGAATCCGCGATCCGCACCGCCCATACCCTCGACGGCGGGCCAGCCGTAATTGCGGCCCGGTTCGATCAGATTGATTTCATCGAAGGCGTTCTGGCCGAATTCGGCGGCGAAGAGTCGGCCCGCCTGATCCCACGCCAGACCCTGCACATTGCGGTGGCCCAGGCTGTAGACCGGTGAGCCGGGCGTCGGATTGCCCGGTGCCGCAGCGCCATCGGGTGTCAGGCGCAGGATCTTGCCATTCGGACTGGCCGGATCCTGAGCTCGACCGCCGTCCCCCGCATCACCGGTTCCGACGTAGAGCATGCCGTCGGGCCCGAAGGCGATCCGGCCGCCGTCATGAGTATTGGCCTTCGCGATGCCGTCGAAAATGACCTCCGATTGTCCGTCGAGTCGCAACCGCACGATCCGGTTATCGTCAGCGGCGGTGAAATAGGCATAGACATAACGTGTTTCGGCATAGTCCCGGGCAACCGCGAGCCCGAGCAGACCACCCTCGCCGCGCGCGACGACACCTGGAACCTCGTACACCTGCTCCGGCGCGTGCCCGGGACGCACGCGCAGAATCCGCCCGGTATCCCGCTCCGCGACCAGCGCGTCACCATCGGGCAGGAACGCCAGCCCCCACGGCACGTCGATATCGCCGACGATCTCCTCTCCCACATCCAGATCCGGCACACCCGACGGTGTACTCGGCGCGGTGCTGGTGACCACGGCCGTCGTCCGATCGGGCTGTGCTCGAGAACCGCTGGCACAGCCCGCGACGACGCCCACCACGAACAATGCGGCGACGGTGATCCGTCGACGCGCAATCGAACCTGTGATCCCCATGCGTTTGCCTCCGATCTGCGCCTGCGGTCGGTCACCGGCGGGGGTGTACATCGATCCTGCCCGGTCCACGCTCGCTCATGTCGAGATGGGGTTCCGATGCAGCGCGCTAGGCTCGACAGCGGGGCCGGCCGCCGTGGGAGGGAAAGATCAATGCAGATCGCCATCGTCGTCTATCCGGGCATGACCGCGCTCGACGTGATCGGGCCCTATGAGGTGCTTCGACTACTGCCCGGCGCACGGCTGCGATTCGTCTGGCACGAGCCGGGGCCGATCACCACCGACAGCGGCGTCCTGCTGCTCGGCGCGACGCACTCCTTCGACGAGACGCCATCTCCCGATATCGTTCTGATCGGCGGTTCGGGCCCCGCGACGGCGACCACGGCCGCCGACGAACGGCTGTGCGCCTGGCTGCGGCAGGTGCACGAGACCTCGACCTGGACCACATCGGTATGTACCGGATCGGTGGTGCTTGCCGCAGCGGGGATCCTCGAAGACAAGCCAGCGACATCGCACTGGGCGGGGTTGTCGGCGTTGCAGGCGCTCGGCGCGCAGCCACGCGGCAAGGAGCGGATCGTGCGCGACGGCAAGATCGTGACCGCCGCGGGCGTCTCGGCCGGTATCGATCTCGGCCTGTGGCTGGCGGGGGAGATCGCGGGCAAGGAGGCGGCCGAGGCGATCCAGCTGATGATCGAATACGATCCGCAACCGCCCTTCGACAGCGGGCATATCAGCAAGGCGAGTTCGGCCGTGCGGCGCAAGGTCACCGCGATGTTCGGTCGCGAGGGCGCCGATCTGCTCACCGCCGATCCACGCGCCGTCGTCCGGGAGGCGAGCGCCATCGCCAAACTGTCGTGGACGACGGCGATCGATCGCGCCCGCGCCCGTCGTCGACTCGGCAAGCGTTAGTTACTGCCTGCCACCAGCACCGCGACCAGGGCGATCGCGCCGGGCAGGGCCTGTACGAACAGGATTCGACGGCTCGCGGTCGCTGCACCGTAGATCCCGGCGATGACAACGCATGCGGTGAAGAAGATCATCGCGGCGAATCCGACCGGGTCCGATGCGATGATGCCCCAGATCAGCCCGGCCGCCAGGAAACCGTTGTAGAGGCCCTGGTTCGCCGCCAATACCTTGGTCTGCTCGGCGAATTCGGCGGTGCTGCCGAAGGCCGCGCGCACCCGCGGCGTCGTCCACAGGAACATCTCCATGACCAGGATGTAGATGTGCAGCAATGCCACCAGGCCGACGAACACTTCGGCTACCACGCGCATGAACTGATCCCTTCGAGAATGTGTCGTCCACAGGATGATCGATTGCGGACCGGTGCGTCGGCAGGCGCGCCAGGGCGATCCCGCCGGGTACTAACTCTTGTGCAGGGTCCCGGTGATATTTCCGAGGAGCCCGCTGAAACCGCCGCTGAAGCTGTAGCTCACCGAACCGTCCGATTGCAGGACGACCTTCGAGACCGACCCTTCATCCATACAGCCGTTCGCACCGCCGGACAGCCGCGCCACGAAAGCGATCTCGTTATCGGTGACACTGGTCAGACGTTCGGCGCGTTCACAACGACTACCCGAGGCCTGGCCGGTATTCGACGAGGTCGCGATCTCCTCGCCGACATTTCCGTCACGGATGGTCAACTCGATATCGAAGGTGGCCAGCGCATCCCGGGCAGTCCCGGTCCATTTGCCGACGAACGCTTCCGGCACCGATGTGCCCGCGGTCGCGGTGCGCGAGACCTCCGTGGTCGACGGGGGCGCACTGGTGGTCGCATCGGAGGTGGTGCTGACCGTCGCGGAACGATTCGCGGTAGCGGAGTCGGAGGATTTGCCATTGAGCTGCGTGCCGACGACGAAGGCGCCGACCGCGACCACGACACCGACCACAACGGCGGCGATGATCAACGCGGTACGGCGACCGCGCCTCTTCGGTTGCGCAGCGGGGTGATTCGGATGCTGGCCGAGCGGCTGCGGCCCGGCGGCGTAGGCGGGTTGCGGCCCGGACCGGTCGTAGGCCGGAGGGTACGGCGCGTACACATTCGATCCACCCGTCCGACCGGCGCGCCAGGCCACCGTATCGGCCGCGGCCGAGCCCTGCCCCGCCCCCGCGGTCCCCGAATTCGTCGGCGGTGGCGGTGTGTACGGCCCCGAATTCGATTGCGGCACGGGCCGGGACACCGTCGGCGCCGACCGTGACGGATCCTGCGCCGGTTGCGCGAACCCGACCTGCGGCAGCTCGACCGACTCCAGATCCAGCAGCGCCACCGCCCGCCTGCTCACCTCCTCCAGCACCGGCGCGGGCAGCCAGCCGCCACGTTCCGGAACACCGAGTTCGGCGAGCTGATCCAATAGTTGGTGCGGTGTCGGACGCGCCGCGACGTCCTTGTTCAGACATGCCGCGATGAGCGGACGCAGCCGCTCCGGCACCGCCGCCAAGCGCGGCTCCTCGTACACCACGCGATACAACATCTGCACTGTCTCGCCGGAGCCGAACGGCCCCTGCCCGGTCGCGGCGTAGACGAGGACGCCGCCGAGCGCGAATACATCGCCTTCGGGTCCCATGGCCGGGCCGACCACCTGTTCCGGACACATGAATCCCGGTGAGCCGATGACATTCCCGGTGGTCGTGAGCGCGCTGTCCTCGGCGCCCCTGGCGATACCGAAGTCGATCACCTTGGGCCCGTCCACGGCCAGCAGCACATTCGACGGTTTCAGATCGCGGTGCACGATTCCGGCACCGTGTACGGCGATCAATGCCTCGGCAAGTCCGTGCGCGAGCACCAGCAGCGTGTTCTCGCTGAATGTGCCGAACTGCTCGACCGCGTCGGTCAGCGAGAACCCGGCGACATATCCGGTCGCCAGCCACGGCGGCGTCGCGTCCACATCCGCGTCGAGCACCTGTGCGGTGAATTTGCCGCCGACCCGCCGCGCCGCGGTGACCTCGCGCCGGAATCGCTCTCGGTACTCGTCGCCGATCAGATCCGGCCGGATCACCTTCACCGCGACCGTGCGGCCGCCCGCGCTGCGGCCGAGGTATACCCGCCCCATCCCGCCCGCGCCGAGCAGGCCGAGCAGTCGGTAGTCCCCGATCCGCGTTGGATCGTCTGTGCCGAGCGGTCGCATCGCGAAATGGGGTCCTCTCACATGACGTTGAACAGGCAAAGGCTACCCATGGCCGCGCTCGGTGTCCGCATGCACCGAGCCTCGACCGAGTTATCGAGCAGCAGTAGCCCCCGCGTTTCGCGGCATGCGATCTAGCCGTGCGCCGCCGGAACCGGCGCCGGAGCATCTCGTCGTACCTGCCGTGCCAGCAGATACGCGGCGATGACGGCCGGAATGTTCATCAGCACCCCGTACACCGCGGGTGGCACCGCCATCTGCGAATTGTGCAGCACGCTGGAGGCGACCGCGATGGCCAAGGCGCCGTTGTGGATACCGATCTCCATTGCCGAGGCGATCGCCTGATCGGCCTGCACCTGGAATATCCGCGGCACCGTGTAGCCGATGATGAAGCTCAACGTCGAGAGCAGCAGGCTGAGGGTGGCGAGTTTGCCGATGTTCTGGGTCAGCGTGTGGAATTCGCGCCCCACCGCCGCCACCACGACCAGCGCGAGCACCACCGCCGAGACGATCTTGACGTTCTTGCGCATCCGGTCCGCCCATGCGGTGAACCGGCGATGCACCCACATCCCGAGCGCGACCGGGACCAGCACGATCGCGAACACCTGGATGAACTTGTCCGGCCGCAGCCCGATCGTGGCGTCGTCAGCCATGAACAGGGTGAAGGCCAGCGTGACCACCAGCGGCAGGGTGAAGACCGCGAGGATCGAATTGATCGCGGTCAGCGTGATATTCAACGCCACATTGCCACCGGCGATATGACTGAACAGATTCGCCGACGGACCGCCGGGGGATGCGACGAGCAACATCACTCCCACGGCCAGCGCACCCTCGAGTCGGAACAGGTAGACCAGGCCGAGGCAGATGGCGGGCAGTACCACCATCTGACACACCAGCGCGATCACCGCGGCCTTGGGATAGCGCAGCACCCGCGCGAAGTCGTCGACGGTCAAGGTCAGCCCGAGTCCGAACATCACCAGCGCCAGGGCCAGCGGTAGGAACACGGCGAAAATCGTTGAACCCATTCAGATCTCCTCATCAGGACTCGGTCGGGTACCGACGTTATCGACTCACCGGCGGCCCGGCGACTCCAGCCATGGGAGCCCGGCCAGGGCGGGCCGCCGGATTCGCCGATGCGATGATGTGTGCGCTGCGCGATCGAGACACTCGTCGGACCTGAAGGGCTTTCCCGGGATGCAGACCTATCGGCTCGTATTGCTCACCCTCGGTACCGGACTCGCCTGCGTGACCGCCTGCGGATCGGGCGACAGCGGCTCCGCGACCGTCTCCAGCGCGACCACGGGGGTCGCGACCACGTCGAGTGCCGCGCCGATGGCGAAATGCGGGCTCGACCTGGCCGCACCGGTGATCCGCTCCGCAATCGCGACCCTGCCCGCGGAGCCGATCACAAAGGCGGCGTGGTCCACCGATCCGGCGAGTTTCGTTGGCACATTCGATCCGTGCGTCACACTGTCGGCCGTGATCATCACCGTGCCGGGTGCGACGGGCAGCTCACCGGAGCAGGTGCTGCTGTTCCACAAGGGTGACTTCGTCGGGACGGCGACCCGGGACAGTCACGGGTTCACCGCCTTGGACCCGGGCCGGACGACCGATGACACCGTCGGCGTGACTTATAAGACGCCCGGCAGCTGCAATGCCTGTCCGGACGGCACCATTACGCCGGTCCGATTCCACTGGGATGGAAAGCAAGTCCAGACGATCGGGACGCCACCGAAATAGCCCTTCCGGCTGCCGGTTACGTTCGGCGGAAGATCCGGTCCAAGGCGGTATTCAGCTCGGTGGCCGGATCATCGGGCAGGGTCGGCATGCGCCAGGCGATGATCTGATCGGGACGTACGAGTAGCGCGCCGCTCGGGGAGAGGCCAACGGTATCGGCCCAATCCTGGTCCAGCTCATGGACTTCGAGTGGCAGGTGCGCGGCGGCGGCTTTCCAGGTGGTGCCATCGGGTCCGATGAGCAGGACACAGGCCGTATCGACGAGGTCGAGCGTGGAGCGGCCGTCGGACAGCCAGCGATGGGGCACGCGGGTGCCGGGTTGGCCGGTCAGATCGAGGTGCGCCATGGTGTTCGGGCTGCCGTCATCGATGACCGCGCCCGAGTGATAGCGGTTGCCGAGGATCAATGCGATCGGGTCGGCGAGCGGTGTGGCATCCCTGGATTCACGATTCATGGTGCGCAAGTTGGCGGTTCGGATGCTCGACTGGTCGGCGATGTACCAGCCGACCGGGCGGCGTTCCTCGTGATAGGTATCCAGCAAGGCCGGGTCTTCGCCGCGTAGGACGGCCGCCAGCTTCCAGGCGAGGTTGTGTGCGTCCTCGATGCCGGTATTGGCACCGGCGGCGGCGAATGGCGGCATGACGTGGGCGGCGTCACCGGCCAGGAAGATACGGTCCGCACGGTAGCGCTCGGCAACGAACATCCCCGGCTCCCACGGTAATACGCTGAGCACATCGATGGCGATATCGGGAACGCCGATGGCCGTTCGCAATACGCTCGGCCATTCCTCGACGGGGCGGTCGATGCCATCAGTGGTGGTGAAGATCCACCGGTGTGACCCGTCGATCGAGGCGAAAGCCCAGGGTGCGTCGGCGTTCTCGATCTGGCAGAGGTTGAATTCGCGTCCGCGCACCAGATCCGACAGATCAGCGCGGAAGTACACATTGACCGCCCGGCCGAGCGTGCCGCGGCCGTCACGCGGGATGCCGAGCCGTTCGCGGATCGGGCTCGACGCGCCATCGGCCGCGATCAGATAGTCCGCGCGCAGCCGTTCGACCGTGCCGTCGGCGGCGCGGAGCGTGGCAACGATGCCGTCGGATTCGGTCGCGAAGTCGGTGAGTTCGACGCCGAACCGCACGTCGCAGCCGCGGGCGACGGCAATGCGGCGCAGCACCGGCTCCAGTAGATCCTGGGCACATAGGCAGGCGGTGGCCGGAGTGATTGTCGACCAGTCGGGGACACCGCCGGGCAGTGTGAAGGGGATGCGGGTGGCCTGTGCGAGCGTCGGCCCGGCCGCGAAGTGCTGGTACTCCGCGAGGTCGCGGGCGGCGTCCAGGACTTCGTCGGCAATGCCGAGCTGGCCGAATAGCTCCATGGTGCGGATATTGATGCGCCGGGCCTTGGGCTGCGGTGAGGTGGTCGGCCTGCGCTCGACCAGCACCGTCGCCACGCCCTGCTGGCGCAGGAACAGCGCGGCCGAGAGCCCGACCAGCCCGCCACCGACAATCAGAACGCGAGGTGCGTGTACGTTGTACATCATGTGTACTTTGTACACGAATGGTTGAATGCCCGGCAAGGAGGTGGCAATGAACGAGCGTCGGCGAGGCGCAGGCATGAACGAGGAGTCGTCACCGCCCGGACCGCTGATCTGGTCGCTACCGGAACCGCCGGGGCGACCGACCACGACATTGAGCCGGGCGAACATCCTGCGTGCGGCACTGACGGTGGCCGATGCCGAGGGCGCCCGCGCACTGACCATGCGCCGGATCGCCACGGCGGTCGGCGCGTCGACGCCGATGTCGCTGTACCGCTACGTCGGCAGCAAAGACGGCCTGGTCGACCTGATGATCGATGCCGTCTACGGTGAGATTCCGCTGCCCGCAAAGTCTGCGGGGTCGTGGCGCACGGCGCTCGAAGATCTCGCGCTGGCCACCTGGTCGGTGATCCAGCGTCACCTCTGGTTCGGCGAACTCGTGCACACGCGACCGCCGCTCGGGCCGAATGCGCTGCGCTACTTCGACTTCCGCTTCGCTCTACTCGAGCCGCTGCACATCACAGCCGACGATATGACCCTGATCACCGCCGCCGTCGACGGCCACCTCATCGGCGCGGCACTGCAACTCGCCGAAGAAAACCGCATGCGCACCCGCTCCGGCCTGCGCACCGATGATGAACTGGCCGCCGCCGCACAGCCCATCCTGGCGCCGATCCTCGCCGACGGCCGCCACCCCGCCTTCGCCCGCTGGTTCGCCGCCCGCACCACCACCGGCGGCACCGACCCCGTCCAATGGACCCTGACCTGCCTCCTCGACGGCATCGCGGACCGCTTGGGGTTGCCGAAATAGCCGCTGGCGGTCAGTGGCAAATCCGACGAACCGAACGGACCGCACCTAACCGAATATTCGCCAGTTGATTGCTATGGTCTGGGCGCGTCAATCGAAGCGACCCCTGTCCGCATGCTGCGTACCAGTCGAGAAAGGGCCAATAGTTGTCGGGGCATGGAGTGGCATCAGCGCTTATTCGTGCGGCTCGGTTGGCGACCGTCGCTGTCGCAGCAGTAGCGCTTACCTGGAGCGGTGGTGGATCCGCGACCGCCGAGCAAACCAGCGCCGGTGCACTCGCCGAGCATTGGACCGCGATGCACGACGGACCGCAGCAGTACCCCGATGTGCATATCGACTGGGATGTCCCGATTCAGATGAGCGACGGCGTCATACTCAAGGCCAATGTCTATCGGCCCGTCGACGCTACGAATGCGGTGGTGAACACTCCGCTGCCGACGATCGTGAACCTCACGCCATATACGAAACTCGTGACCAATCTGGTCGATACGGCACTGGCCACGCCCGGGTTGCAGTCGTTCACCATGGATCTGGTTCGGCGAATCAATCTGTCCGGCACTCCGATCAGCGGATTCGGCGACCTGGTCCACCTGCTCGACGGCGGCACCATCCAGACCATCCTCGGCATCGACCGGAGTCTGATCCGCAGCGGGTACACGCTGGTGGTCGCCGATGTGCGTGGTACCGGCTTCTCGCAGGGCCAGTGGAACACCCTCGGCATGCGTGAGCAATTGGATACCCGCGAGGTGATCCGCTGGGCGGCGGCTCAGCCGTGGTCCAACGGCGACGTCGCGATGAGCGGCGGCTCGTATGCGGGCATCAACCAGCTGCGTGCGGCCGAAGACCCGCCGCCGGAACTGAAGGCCATCTTCCCGGTGGAGGCGGGCAGCGATCTGATGCGCGATGTTGTCGCGCCGGGTGGCGGCGTCGGCACGACCTTCCTGCCGATGTGGCTCAGCAATGTGAACCAGACCAAGATCATCCCGGACGTGCAGTCGATGCTCAACGGCACCTTCGACTGGAAATGGCTGCAGTCGCGGCTGGCCGATCCGACGACGAATACCGATCTGCTGGCCCAGGCGCTGCTGACCCCATCCCTGGATCGGATGCCGACGGCGCTGGCCGCCGCACTCGACGAGCACAGTGATTTCCGGCAGGGGATTCTGGGGCATCCGGAACGAATTACGGTGCCCACCTTCGTATATGGCGGCTGGCACGATATCTTCGCCAATAGCGCGGCCAAACTCTACAACGTGATCCCGCTGCCCGCGTCGAAGAAGCAGTTGGTGATCGGTGATACCTACCATGCGAATCCGGGTGCGGGCACTGGTGCACCCGGTGCCCCGCCCCGGCTGGATGTGCTGCAGCGGGTGTGGTTCGACAAGTGGCTCAAGGGCATCGATAGCGGTCTCGACGACTTCGGGCCGGTCACGCTGTGGGAGCAGGGTTCGGGCTGGAAGACCATGAGAACGTTCCCGGAAGCCGGTGTCACCCATCGCCGTGTCTATCTGTCCCCGGCGTCGAGCGATACCGCCGACCATGCGGTGCACGACGGATCACTGGTGGGGACGAAGCCGCGCGATCGGCTCGAGTTGCAGGTGGCGCCCGGCCTGTCCACCGTATGCTCGCGCGATGCCGCCCAGGGTTCGGCCGGAATCTTCTCGCCCTTCGATGTCTGCGCCAAGGACTCCCGTGTCGCCGAGAGCAATGCGCTGACCTTCACCAGCAAGGCGATGACCGAACCGACGGTGATCTCCGGTCCGATCAATATGCATCTCAATGCGATTCACGACGCGACCGACGGGTATTGGAGCGTCACCGTGAACGACGTCGCCCCCGATGGCACCTCGACCGTGCTGAGCACCGGACAGCTCACCGCATCGTTGCGCGCGGTGGACGAGGCCAAGAGTGTGCGCTCGGCGAACGGCGATTACACCGCGCCGTTCAATCCGATCACCCTGGATAGTCTGCTGCCCGTCGAGCCCGGAAAGCCGGTCACGCTGGATATCGCGGTCATCCCGACCCAGGCTGTGCTGGAAGCCGAGCACCGGCTGCGCGTGGACATCTTCGCCGCGAACCCGCCGAAGGCTTTGCCTTTCCGGCCGATGCTCAATGCCACCGAATTCAAAACGCAATACCTGCGACTCGATCCGGACGTCCCGAGCTTCATCAACCTGCCGACCGACCGGCCCATCGGCTGACTCCGCGATCCGAACCGCCGTCGGATCGCACCGGGAGGCGCTTGCGCTCGTGTTCCAGCCCGCGGAGCTCGAAACCTGGATCGGCAGTTGGGCTTTCGAATTGGTTCGAAATGTGTGGCGGGACTTGACTAGAACGGGATGACGGAGTTATTGTATAAATGGGAAGTAATTCGGCGGGGTTTTGGCATGGGCCGAGAAGTTTTGATTTCGCACTCGACATTCAGTGGGTACGAGTGTAATTTTGGACGTTGCGCTGGTTGCCTCCCGTCCACCTCATGAACCAATCGTTGTAAACATCATCCGTTGCGGGTGGTGTTTCCTCGTGTGGTGCGCGAGTTTCGTTCGGGTGCGCATCCGGAGCGAAATTCGTCAGTGGACAAGCGGTGATCGCGGGGTGCCGCGATCCGCGTGAGGGGAAGGACGCACCTTGTCAGTATCGAGCCGGACGGTCGCCGACAAAGACCAGGTAGTTGCCGGTGTGCCCGGCGCGCCGAAGCGGATATCCTTCGCCAAGATCCGGGAACCGCTCGAAGTGCCCGGCCTGCTGGATGTGCAAATCGATTCGTTCGCATGGTTGATCGGTACCCCCGAATGGAAGGCCAGCGCCGCCGCTCGCGGCGAGCAGATCCGGACCGGCGGACTGGAGGAAATTCTCGAGGAGCTCTCGCCGATCGAGGACTTCTCCGGGTCGATGTCCCTGTCTTTCTCGGATCCTCGTTTCGAGGAGGTCAAGGCCTCGGTCGACGAGTGCAAAGACAAGGATATGACCTACGCGGCGCCGTTGTTCGTGACCGCTGAGTTCATCAACAACAACACCGGTGAGATCAAGAGCCAGACGGTCTTCATGGGTGATTTCCCGATGATGACCGAAAAGGGCACGTTCATCATCAACGGCACCGAGCGCGTCGTGGTGTCGCAGCTGGTGCGTTCGCCGGGTGTGTACTTCGACCACAGCGTGGACAAGGGCACCGAGAAGGATCTGCACAGTGTGCGGGTGATTCCGTCGCGCGGTGCTTGGCTGGAATTCGATGTCGACAAGCGCGACACCGTCGGTGTGCGCATCGACCGCAAGCGCCGCCAGCCCGTGACGGTCTTCCTCAAGGCACTCGGCTGGAGCACCGAGCAGATCACCCAGCGTTTCGGCTTCTCCGAGATCATGATGTCGACCCTGGAGAAGGACAATACGGCCGGCACCGATGACGCACTGCTCGATATCTTCCGCAAGCTGCGTCCGGGCGAGCCGCCGACCAAGGAGTCCGCGCAGGCGCTCTTGGAGAACCTGTTCTTCAAGGACAAGCGCTACGACCTGGCGCGCGTCGGTCGCTACAAGATGAACAAGAAGCTCGGCATCGACTCCGGCACGGCGCTGGTGTTGTCCGAGGAAGATCTCGTCGCGATCATCGAGTACCTGGTCCGCCTGCACGCGGGCGATAAGACCATGACGGCGCCCGGCGGCGTTGAGGTTCCGGTCGAGGTCGACGATATCGACCATTTCGGCAACCGACGTACGCGAGCCGTCGGCGAGCTGATCCAGAACCAGATCCGGGTCGGCTTCTCGCGCATGGAGCGGGTGGTTCGCGAGCGGATGACCACCCAGGACGTCGAGGCGATCACGCCGCAGACCCTGATCAATATCCGCCCGGTTACCGCGGCGATCCGGGAGTTCTTCGGAACCTCGCAGCTGTCGCAGTTCATGGACCAGAACAACCCGCTCTCGGGTCTGACCCACAAGCGTCGCCTCTCGGCGCTGGGCCCGGGTGGTCTGTCCCGCGAGCGCGCCAGTCTCGAACTGCGCGATGTGCACCACAGCCACTACGGCCGGATGTGCCCGATCGAGACCCCGGAAGGTCCGAATATCGGATTGATCGGCTATCTGTCGGTGTACGCGCGGGTCAACCCGTTCGGTTTCATCGAGACGCCGTACCGCAAGGTGGTCGACGGCGTGGTCACCGATGACGTCGAGTACCTGACCGCCGATGTGGAGGAACGGTATGTGCGTGCACAGGCCAACTCGCAGCTCGGCGCGGACGGACATTTCATGGAGGACAAGATCCTGGCCCGACGCCACGGCGAAGATATCGAATTCGTCCCCCCGGACGAGGTCGACTACATGGACGTCTCGCCGCGTCAGATGGTTTCGGTCGCGACCGCGATGATTCCGTTCCTCGAGCACGACGACGCCAACCGTGCCCTCATGGGTGCGAACATGCAGCGTCAGGCCGTTCCGCTGATCCGTTCCGAGTCCCCGATCGTGGGTACCGGGATGGAGTTGCGCGCGGCCGTCGATGCGGGTGATGTGGTCGTCAGCGCGAAAGCCGGTGTGGTCGAGGAGGTTTCGGCCGATTACATCACCGTGATGGCCGATGACGGCACCCGCAAGAGCTACCGGTTGCGCAAATTCGCCCGCTCGAACCAGGGCAACTGCGTCAATCAGCGCCCGATCGTCGATGAGGGGCAAGCCGTGGCGGCCGGTCAGGTCCTCGCCGACGGGCCCTGTACCGACAACGGTGAGATGGCGCTCGGCAAGAATCTGCTCGTGGCGATCATGCCGTGGGAAGGCCACAACTACGAGGACGCGATCATCCTCTCACAGCGCCTCGTGGAAGAGGATGTGCTGACCTCGATCCACATCGAGGAGCACGAAACCGATGCCCGCGATACCAAACTCGGTGCGGAGGAGATCACCCGCGACATCCCGAACATCTCCGACGAAGTGCTCGCCGATCTCGACGAGCGCGGCATCGTGCGCGTCGGCGCCGAGGTGCGCGACGGCGACATCCTGGTCGGCAAGGTCACCCCGAAGGGTGAAACCGAGCTGACTCCGGAGGAGCGGCTGTTGCGCGCGATCTTCGGTGAGAAGGCGCGCGAGGTGCGCGATACCTCGCTGAAGGTGCCGCACGGTCAATCGGGCAAGGTCATCGGCATCCGGGTGTTCTCGCGCGAGGACGACGACGATCTGCCTCCCGGCGTCAATGAGCTGGTGCGCGTGTACATGGCGCGGAGCCGCAAGATCCAGGACGGCGATAAGCTCGCCGGTCGCCACGGCAACAAGGGTGTTATCGGCAAGATCCTCGCGACCGAGGACATGCCGTTCATGCCCGATGGCACCCCGGTGGACATCATCCTGAACACCCACGGTGTGCCGCGTCGTATGAACATCGGCCAGATCTTGGAGACCCACCTCGGGTGGATCGGCAAGGCGGGCTGGGATGTCGGCGTCGGTACGGACGGCGCCCGTCCGGACTGGGCCACGGCGCTGCCGGAGGAGATGCTGGCGGCTCCGGCCGACTCCAACATCGCCACCCCGGTGTTCGACGGTGCCCGCGAAGAGGAACTGACCGGTCTGCTGTCCTCGACCCTGCCGAACCGCGATGGTGAGCGCATGGTCGACGACAACGGCAAGTCGACGCTGTTCGACGGCCGTTCCGGTGAGCCGTTCCCGTACCCGGTCGCGGTGGGCTACATGTACATCCTGAAGCTGCACCACCTGGTCGACGACAAGATCCACGCCCGTTCGACCGGTCCGTACTCGATGATCACCCAGCAACCGCTCGGTGGTAAGGCGCAGTTCGGTGGTCAGCGCTTCGGTGAAATGGAGTGCTGGGCCATGCAGGCCTACGGCGCGGCCTACACGCTGCAGGAACTGCTCACCATCAAGT